>NZ_JBSYVT010000030.1:0-41873 GCF_054112845.1 Acinetobacter sp. NigerLNRRAM0016 | reverse complement strand
TTTAAAATATTACAATATAAATTTTGACCTTTTATTATTTTAAGTTTATATTCTTTTCAGAAAAAGTTGTTGACAGCAATATTTTTATATGTCTTTGGAGGGGGGCTGTTGTGAGTCTTGAGATTTCAACTGTTTTAGAATATAAAGAAAACTTGAATAATGCTTTTTTTAAGAAAAAGACACAGGTTAGAGCAATTGAATCTGATTTAAAGATGGTGAATCAGACTATTAAGCTTCTATCGGAAGGTGGCGTTAATGCAGTTACATTAGAGGCAGTAGGTGTGAATGCTGGATACAGTCGCGGTTTAGTTTCTCGGCGCTATGGTTCTAAGGATCAATTACTTGTTCGAGTTTTAAATTATTTGGAAAACTGGTTAAATGAGAAATCTAAAATTGCAACTAATAATAAATATGGTTTAGATGCTATTAATTCATTAATTTTAAGTATTTCAGATGATTTTTATTTGTATCGTGAAAAATATAGAGCATATTTTTGGTTGAGATTTTATGGTTTAGAGCAAAATAAAATTTTAAATGAATGTCTGGTAAGATCTCATAATATGCGTGAGGAAAAAACTATTAAATGGCTTAAAGAAGCATTAGCTCTAGAGGAATTATCACGAAATGTAGATATTGAAATGGTACATGATTTTATTAAAACATCATTGATGGGTTTAGTTCATAACTGGATGGTAGATCCTAATTTTAATATTGAAATTAGATTGAAGCAGTTAGTTTATATTCATTTAAAAAATATGTTTTCAAATTCTCATTTTTATCATTCTGTTAATTTTTGGGGTGAATAATATTATGCAATTTACCCAATTAAAATATAGTAGTTTTTTAATTATATTCAGTATTACTGGTTGTCAACAAATAGATCCTTATCAAAAGCCTAAAATTTCTTTATCTCATAATTATCCGATTCAAACTCAGCACTCTTACCAAGCACTTTCTTGGATTGATTATGTCAAAGATCAACAACTTATTAATATTGTCGATCTGGCACTAGTGGCGAATCAGGATTTAAAGATTGCTTCATTACGTATGCATGAAGCACAAGCGGCTTATAACATTCAACGTGCTGAACTTTTTCCGAATATAGGTGGTACTGCGAGCATGGAACGCAGTCATGTGCCTGCCGACTTATCTTATGTCGGTAGAGAAGTGACATCCAGTCAGTATTCTGTGGGTCTTGGCATGAACCAATGGGAGCTGGATTTGTGGGGTCGTATCCGCAGCTTGAATGAAGCGGCTTTGCAGCAATTTCTTGCAGTTGAAAGCAATGTGCGTGCAGCACGCAATAGTATTATGCAGCAAACTGTTCAAAGTTATTTAACGTTATCTGAACTGGATAAACGCATCCATTTTGCTCAGCGCTCTGTACAGAATTATGAAAAATCAGTACGAATTTTTAAGCGCCGTTTTGAGGTGGGTGCAGGCTCTAAAGTGGAATACATGCAAGCAAAAACAATGCTCAGTAATGGTCAAGCTTTAGTGGCTGAATTACAGAAATCCCGTGCACTGACTGCAAACTATTTAGTGCAATTGGTGGGACAGCCGATTTCTTTGCCTAAAACAGATTTAGATCAAGTGACTTTTAAAACAAGTATGCTACAAACGGGTTTGCCTTCAGACTTATTGTTGAACCGTCCTGATATTCATGCTGCGGAAGCAATGCTTAAATCTAAGCATGCCAATATCTATGCGGCACGCGCAGCATTTTTTCCACGTATCGCACTGACGGGCAGTTTTGGAACAGCCAGTGCAGATTTAGACGATTTATTTAAATCTGGCAGCAGTGTTTGGTCGTTTGCTCCTAGTATCAGTGTGCCTATTTTTACTGCGGGTCGTCTAAAAAATAATTTGACCTTAGCAGAAGTGCGTAAAGAGATTGCAGTGGCAGAGTATGAAAAGACGGTACAGAACGCATTCCGTGAAGTCTCTGATGCACTGGTTCAACAGAAATATTTAGATCAACAATTACGGATTCAGAAACAAGGACTCAGTGCTTTCCAGGAAACTGCACGGCTGGCACAACTGCGTTATGACAACGGTGCTGTGGGATATTTAGACGTTTTGGATGCACAGCGCAATTTACTTAGTGCAGAACAGCAATGGATTGAAACGCAAAGTAGCTTAATGCAGTCCTATGTCAGTCTTTATTTTGCCTTGGGTGGTGACACCGCATTTGCAAAAAAAATTTAAAATATTGGGTAATTAAACATGAATTTTAAGAAAATAACCATTGCTGGGTTCATCGTTGTTTTAGGGTTGGTCGCTTATCTGATCTGGAAAAATATGAATAAGCCAGACACTGATGCCTTAGTCAGTGGCAATGGACGTATTGAAGCCACTGAAATTAACGTATCTAGTAAGCTATCTGGCCAGTTAGAAGAAATTTTGGTTAAAGAAGGTGACTTTGTCGAGCCTGGTCAAATCTTGGCGCGGGTTAAAATTTCGACTTTAGAAGCCCAGTTACGTGAATTGGAAGCACAACAGCGTCAAGCCCAGGATGCGATTGCGACAGCGGAAGCACAAGTGGCGATGCGGATCAGCGAAAAAGCCGCCGCTGAAGCCATGGTACAACAGCGTGAAACAGAACTGATGGCGGCTAAAAATCGTTTAGCGCGTACCGAAGTTTTAGCCAAAGAAGGCGCATCGTCCAAGCAACAACTGGATGATGAACGTGCCGCAGCACAGCAAGCCATTGCGGTATTAAGCGCAGCCAAAGCACAGGTACAAAGTGCCCAAGGGGCAATTGTTGCGTCTAAAAGCCAAGTGTCAGCCGCACATTCTCAAGTCGATGCCATCAAAGCCTCGGTGGAACGGATTAAATTTGATATGGATGATGCACAGTTACGTGCACCATTAAAAGCACGTGTTCAGTTCCGTGTCGCGCAGCCGGGTGAGTTGGTGGCAGCGGGCGGGCGTGTGCTCAATCTGATTGATTTATCTGATGTGTATATGACGTTCTTTTTGCCTGAAACCGTTGCAGGTAAAATTGCTATTGGAACAGAAGTACGTATTGTATTGGATGCTGCGAAAAATGTGGTGATTCCAGCTACAGTGTCTTTTGTTGCCGATACTGCACAGTTCACACCAAAATCGGTGGAAACGGAAAGCGAACGTCAAAAACTGATGTTCCGTGTTAAAGCGAAAATTGATCCAACTTTATTGAACAAATATATCGAACAAGTCAAAACAGGTTTGCCAGGTGTGGCATATATCAAAATTGATGATCAGGCAGCTTGGCCGACATTTTTAGAGAACACAGTTAAATGATGACACAACAATCTGAAAAAGGATCGGTTGTTGCAGAAATTGAAAATGTTAGTCTGAAATATGGAAAAACGGTTGCACTGAATCAAGTGTCGCTATCCTTACCAGCAGGCTGCATGATCGGTTTAATCGGTCCAGATGGGGTGGGGAAATCCAGTCTATTGGCTTTGCTGTCAGGGGCGAAAATTGTACAGCAAGGTCGCTTAAAGGTGTTGGGCGGTGATATTGCCGATAAACAACACCGTACCCGTGTTTGCCCACATATTGCCTATATGCCGCAGGGTTTAGGGAAAAACCTATATAAAACTTTATCGGTTGAAGAGAATTTACAGTTTGTGGCACGTCTGTTTGGGCATGATGCTGCCGAGCGACGCAAACGGATTGATGATCTGACCAAAAGCACAGGCTTGTACAATTTTCTCGACCGTCCTGCGGGTAAATTATCGGGTGGGATGAAGCAGAAATTAAGTCTGTGCTGTTCTTTGATTCATGATCCCGATTTTCTGATTTTAGATGAGCCGACCACAGGGGTTGACCCTTTGGCACGGGCGCAATTTTGGGAACTGATTAACCGCATTCGCAAAGTTCGTCCACAGATGAGTGTTATTGTTGCTACTGCTTATATGGATGAAGCACAAGGCTTTGACTGGCTGGCGATGATGGATGATGGGCAGATTTTAAAAACTGGCACACCACAAGAATTATTGACTGAAACGCAATGTAACAGTTTAGAAGATGCTTTTATTCAACTATTGCCAGAAGAAAAAAAGCTCGGCTATGAGCCTGTGGTGATTCCGCCTTTACCTGACTACGGTTCAGAAAGCTATGCTCTTGAAGCGCAAGATTTAACAGTGAAATTTGGTGATTTTACTGCGGTAGATCATGTTAATTTTAAAATTAAGCGTGGTGAAATATTTGGTTTCTTAGGCTCGAATGGTTGTGGTAAATCCACCACCATGAAAGTGCTGACGGGACTTTTAGAAGCCTCAGAAGGTCAGGCGTGGCTGTTTGGTGAGCCTGTAGAGGGCAACAATATTGAAACTCGTCGCCGTGTCGGCTATATGTCGCAGGCATTTTCCCTATACAGCGAGCTGACCATTGTGCAGAATTTGGTCTTACATGCCAAATTATTTCATGTACCAAAAGAACAGATTGAGCCACGTGTACAGCTCATGCTGGAGCGTTTTGACCTGGAAGAAGTCAAAGAAAAACTGCCCGATGATTTGCCTTTGGGCGTGCGTCAGCGTTTATCGCTTGCAGTGGCATTGGTGCATAATCCTGAAATTTTAATTTTGGATGAACCAACTTCGGGGGTTGATCCGATTGCTCGTGATAATTTTTGGCGATATTTAATCAATTTATCACGCAATGATGGCGTGACCATCTTCATTTCTACGCATTTTATGAATGAAGCTTTGCGTTGCGACCGTATGTCGATGATGCACGCTGGGCGGGTACTCGATAGTGCATCTCCTGCACAATTAATTGAAAATCGTCAGGCTGAAACGCTTGAAGAAGCCTTTATTGGTTACTTGATTGATGCAGGTGCAGGCACGAAAGATCAGCCAACAGATGCTGAAGCAAATATTAGCGAAGTTTCCGACAATAAAGAAATTGACACAACACCGAAAAAATTTAGTTTGCTGCGTTTATTCAGTTTTGCATGGCGTGAAACTTTGGAACTGGCACGAGATCCCATTCGAGCGACCATGGCATTAATGGGGTCACTGATTTTGCTGTTGGTGATGGGTTATGGCATCACCATGGATGTAGAAGATTTAAAATTTGCGGTACTGGATCATGATCAAAGCAGTTTGAGTCAGAATTACAGCATGAGTATTGCGGGGTCACGCTATTTTATTGAAAAACCACCGTTGCAAAGTTATGACGATATCGATCGGCGAATGCGTAGCGGTGAAATTTCCTTAGCGATAGAAATTCCGCCTAATTTTGCTCGAGATGTGGCGCGTGGCGAACAGGTGCAAGTCGGGGTGTGGATTGATGGTGCAATGCCACAACGTGCAGAAACCGTACAAGGTTATGTGCAGGGGATTCACACGTATTGGCTGATGCAAAAAGCATTGGAACAAAGTGGTTATAAAACATCTAGTACTGTGAGTGTTGAAACTCGTTACCGCTATAACCCAGATATTAAAAGTTTACCTGCGATGACCCCCGCAGTATTGCCTTTATTATTACTGTTGATTCCTGCCATGTTGACTGCTTTATCTGTGGTGCGAGAAAAAGAATTAGGTTCGATTGTGAATTTGTATGTCACACCAGTGACGCGGACAGAATTTTTAATTGGTAAACAGATTCCGTATATCGTGTTGGCAATGTTGAACTATTTCCTTATGTGTTTGGTCATGGTTACTTTATTTGATGTACCTGTAAAAGGTAGCTTCTTTGCTCTGACCTTAGCTTCTTTTTTGTTTGTAATTTTTGCCACAGGTATGGGCCTATTGGCATCTACTATTACCAAAAGCCAGATTGCTTCAATGTTTTTAGTCATGATTGGGACTTTGATACCAGTTATGCAGTTTGCTGGAATTATCAATCCTGTATCGTCTTTGGATGGGTTTGGACGCTGGTTTGGGGAAATTTATCCGGCAACGTATATGGTCAATATCAGTCGTGGAATTTTTAATAAAGGTTTGGGCTTTGATGATTTGAAACAGGCCATTTGGATCATGGCCATGGCTGTTCCGGTAGTAATGTTTGCTGCTATTGCCTTGCTGAAGAAACAGGAGCAATAAGATGTTCAAAAAAGTACAGAATATCTATCAGCTCGGATGTAAAGAACTTTGGAGCCTGTGGCGTGATCCTGCCATGTTGGTGCTGATTATTTACACCTTTACCATCTCAGTATATACCGCATCAACAGCGGTCAAAGATACCTTGAATATGGCACCGATTGCGATTGTGGATGAGGATCACTCTACCTTGTCGGAACGGATTTCTTCAGCCTTTTATCCGCCTAATTTTATCAGTAAAACCACCACGCTTGGCACGATGGATGCAGGCATGGACGCAGGTGAATTTACCTTTGCGGTCAATATTCCGAGTAATTTCCAGTCGGATGTACTGTCGGGTGATGCAGCAGAAATTCAGGTTAATGTGGATGCAACCCGAATGACCCAAGCCATGTCTGGCGCAGGTTATATTCAGCAGATCATTCAATCTGAAGTAAATGAATATGTACTTCGCAATCGTGAAATTAGCCAGCTACCGATAGATTTGGCAATACGTTCCCGTTTTAACCCGACACTGGAAAATCAATGGTTTATGAGTGTCATGCGGATTATTAATAACGTGGCAATGCTTTCAATTATTCTGACTGGTGCAGCGCTGATTCGTGAACGTGAGCATGGCACCATTGAACATTTGATGGTGATGCCAGTAACGGTATTTGAAATCATGATGTCCAAAGTCTGGTCAATGAGTCTTGTGGTATTGATCGCAGTATTTGTTGGCTTAAAAGTCGTGATTCAGGGTGTATTGCATGTCCCGATTGATGGTAGTTTGCCGCTCTTTTTCTTTGGCGCCTTACTCACACTGTTTGCAACCACTTCGATGGGTATTTATATGGCAACCGTTTCAAAATCTATGCCGCAGTTTGGTTTGTTAATGATGCTGGTACTAATTCCAATGCAAATGCTGTCAGGCGGATCTACTCCACGCGAAAGCATGCCGGAAATTGTGCAGCAGGTCATGATGATTGCCCCAACTACACACTTCGTCTCTTTGGCTCAGGCCATTTTATACCGTAATGCAGGATTCGATGTGGTGTGGCCATCATTTGTATGGTTGTTAGGTATTGCGTCAGTGTTTTTTTATGTGTCTTGGAAGCGCTTTAAAGACACGATTCATACCATGGCGTAAAGAGTTTCCCTTTTGCAGGCAGATGACTCCCTGAATAGTCTGCCTGCTTTTTTTTATTCTTTGATAATAATTCAATGGCGCAAGATTTAAATAAATGTCATTGAATAGCATAATTTTTTTGAAATTTATAGGGGAATGTAGTGCTTCAAATTCTCTCTGAACTATGTGGCGGTGTCGGTCTATTTTTAATTGGTATGACGTTACTGACTGATAGCCTTAAAGAAATTGCAGGTCAGACCTTGAAGGAGTTACTGACACGGTTTACGGCAACACCGTTTAAAGCCATGCTGTCAGGTTTGGGCATGACATTGCTGGTGCATTCATCTACAGCAACAATTGTCGCCGCGATTGGTTTTGTCGGAGCAGGGGTACTTAGTTTCACGCAAGCCATGAGTGTGGTGATTGGTGCCAATATCGGCACAACCAGTACTGGTTGGATTGTGGCATTTTTGGGCATGAAATTTTCCATTTCCATGTTGGCATTACCGATGATTGCTTTAGGCGCTCTGCTTAAACTCATCGCTAAAGGCCAAATGGCCTTATTGGGCCTTGTGATTGCAGGCTTTGGTCTGATTTTCTTTGGCATCGATGTTTTGCAAAAAGCCATGGCGGGGTTTGCTGTACACTCAGATTTATCCTTTTTTGGTTATGACAGCTTGTGGTCACAATTGGTTTTGGTGCTGATCGGCATCATTATGGCAATGCTGCTGCAGTCCTCTAGTGCATCTATTACAGCGACTATGGCTGCCTTAGTCAGTGGTGCGATTGACTTGCCGCAGGCGCTATATATGGTGATTGGGCAAAATATTGGTGCAGTCAGCATTACCGTGATTTCGGTGATTGGCGCTTCGATCAATGCCAAACGAACAGTTGCTGTGAACGTGATTTTTAATCTCGTGAGTGCGATTGCTGCATTTTTCCTGTTAGCACCGTTTTTTCTTTGGTTGATTAAACACAGTGCATTTTTCAGCAGCATTGATCAAGTGATTATGCTCGCGATGTTTCATACAGCATTCAGTGTGTTGGGGGCATGTATGTTTATGCCAAGTCTGAAATTTTTAGAACAGAAAATTATCCAATGGTTGCCAAGTAATAATCCTGCCATTTTAGACAGTCTGGATGATGCAAGTTTGCAAGTACCTGCCATTGCAGTACAGGCCGCGGAAAAGGCGGTATATTTCAGCATATTTGAGATTTTTAAAATTCTACAAATGGTTTTTCAGACTGGTACATTACCTAGACAGCAACAGTTGAATACGCTGAATGAGATTATTCAGCATATTGAGCAGTATTTAGAAAAAATAGCGATTCCTGAGCATCCTGCACTCAAACAAAAATTCTTATCATTACTGCGAGTAATGGTCTATGTACGTGTCTTACATAATGATTTAGAGCGTTTAGATAATGCCATATTGCTACGAACACAGCCGGCAATTTTTCAGTTAGCACTAGATTATTGCAATATTTTAGAAAGTTACTTTTCACATATAGAACAGTTAGCAGATCGGTCAGTCATTGAAAATCTTAGAGCCGATTTAAATCAGTTAAAAAAATGGACCAGTAGCCATCGTGCCGAAACGCGTAAAAAAGTCATGGAATATACCGAAGTAAATCAATTAAGCGCATCCAAAGGGGTGGAATTATTAGCTGCACAGCGTTGGATGGATCGCTTAATTGCACATAGCTATCGTTTCTCTAACGTGATGTATGAGCGTCTTTTAGAGGAGTCTTGATGAATGTGGTTCATCGCATTTTTTATCCAGCTGTGTTGAGGCTAAGAAATTGAATACTGTATTACTAGATTTGTCCTTTCAAGAATTATTGAGAGTCATGGTATCTGCATTAGGCTGCGGTTTATTAATCGGTTTAGAACGGGAAAGGCATAATCGTAAAGAAAGTGAACCCAGTTTTGCCGGACTGCGTTCATTTACCATTTGCGCCTTGCTTGGGGCAGTATGTTTTTTACTACATCTTGCAGTAGGTATCTTAGGTGCATTTTCAGTCACGACTTTTTGTGTTTATAGCCTGATTAAACAAAAACAGGATATTGGTGCGACCACTGAACTGGCATTTTTGATGACCTATTTGATTGGTGCATTATGTGTGTTTAATGTGCCGCTTGCTGCAGGGTTAGCGGTAGTGTTGTGTCTGATTTTAATGGGCAAGCAGTCATTGCATTATTTTGCTGGCAATTGGATTCAGCATTTTGAACTGCGTGACGGTTTGTTTTTACTGGCACTGATTTTAATTGCCTTGCCACTGATGCCGGATCAGGCAATGTGGGGCACAGTACTCAATCCATATGTGATTCTAAAACTGCTGATCATGATTTTAGGCGTACAGTCCTTGGCACATATTGCTAAACGTCTCTTGCCAAACAATAAAGCCTTGATGTTGTCATCTTTGGCATCCGGTTTTGTTTCTAGCACCGCAACTATTGCCAGTTTGGGCATGGAAGTCCGTTCAGGCAAAGCAGAAGCCAAATCTAATGCTGGTGCAGGCTTAATTTCCTGTATTGCGACCCTGTTACAGCTGCTGATTATTGTCGCAGGGATTAATTTTGCTTGGTTTAAGGTTTTATTGTTGCCTTGCAGTATTGGCATTGCAGTGCTTTTGATCATTGCCTTGATGTTAATTCATTCATCCAAAGCGACGATGGGTCAACAGGCTACACCACAAAATGATATTACGCATATGGACAGTCGGATGTTCAGCATTAAGGAAGCCTTGATCATTGTGGTAACACTGACAGTGATTCAAGCAGCGGTATATGGCTTGAATGTAGTGTTGGGTGATAGCGGTTTGATTATTGGGGCATTCTTCGCTTCTTTATTTGAAGTGCATGCCGCCATGGCAACGGTGGTGATGCAAGGAACACCACAGCAGATGACGTTGGTCTACGCTATGATGATTGGTTTGGCTGCACATGCATTTTCTAAAAGCATCAATGCATTTTTAACTGGTGGCGGGAAATATTTTCTATATTTTGCCCCCGCACAAATGCTGCATATGGCGATTTTAATGGCGGTACTTTGGATGGTTATTCAGTAAATTTAGGATTTATTTTCAATATTTTAGAATGATATTTAAGTTTTTGTTTTGTAATTCTATTTATTTTTAGCCAACTAAAAATGGCATTGCTTTTAAGAAATATGGGTAGTATATGAATTCCGTAGTTACACAAGCCTCCCCCCCGGTATATGGTCAAGTTGAGCGATATATTAATCGCGAGTTGTCAATTTTAGATTTTAATTTACGTGTCTTAGAACAAGCGGTCGATCCTTTAAATCCACTCTTAGAAAAATTGAATTTTTTATTAATTTTTTCTAGAAATTTAGATGAGTTTTTTGAAATTCGTGTTGCAACTATGTTGGAACATTTTGTTCAAGAGCGAGACATACAAACGGCTGATGGTTTATCCCCACAAGAAATTTTACATCAAATTTCGGAGACAGCACATGCTGCGATTGAACGCCAATATCAAATTTTAAATGAGCAAATTTTTCCGCAGTTAAGAGAAGAAGGCATCAGCTTTTTAAGACGTGGAGAGTTAACTCAAGCACAATCTAATTGGGTCAAAAAATATTTTCAGGAACAGGTTGCACCAGCCTTAACACCAATAAGTTTAGATCCTGCGCATCCCTTTCCACGCTTGGTCAACAAATCACTTAATTTCATTGTGACTTTGGAAGGTAAGGATGCCTTTGGCCGTCAGATCGATTTGGCAGTGGTTCCTGCACCACGTTCATTGCCACGTGTGGTGCGTTTGCCAGATGAGTTGACCGAAGGCAAAGAGCATCATGTGATGCTCTCTTCAATTATTCATACTCATGTGTCTGATTTATTTCCGGGAATGACGGCAACGGGTTGCTATCAATTTAGAGTAACCCGAAATGCAGATTTAACGTTAACTGAAGATGTTGAAGACTTAGCGGAAGCCTTAAAAGACGAACTCAGTTCACGCCGTTTTGGTCGGGCAGTACGTTTGGAGGTCAATAAAAATTGTCCAACACATATTTATGAATACTTACTCAAAGAATTCGATTTGGATACGCATCAATTGTATCGTGTCGACGGGCCTGTTAATTTGGCTCGATTGGTCTCGGATTTTAAACGCCCATATTTACGCTATGAGCCACATACTCCTGTGATTCCAAAAATACTGAAAAAATCTGCAAATATTTTCAGTGCGATGCAGAAACAAGATATTTTATTGCATCATCCTTTTGAATCATTTTCCCCTGTAATTCGATTATTACGTGAAGCCGCGCAAGATCCGCATGTTTTGGCCATTAAACAGACCTTGTACCGTAGCGGTGCAAATTCAGAAATTGTGCAAATTTTGGCTGAGGCGGCAAGAAATGGTAAAGAAGTCACCGCAGTGATTGAATTACGGGCACGGTTTGATGAAGAGTCCAATATCGCTGTTGCCAATGTTTTACAGGAAGCGGGTGCCGTGGTGGTATATGGCATTGTCGGCTATAAAACTCATGCCAAAATGATTTTGGTGGTACGCCGAGAAAATCAAAAACTGGTGCGCTACGCACATTTAGGTACAGGAAATTATCATGCTGGCAATGCCAAAATTTACACTGATTACGGTTTATTAACGACCAATCAAGATTTGTGTGAAGATGTACATCGTATTTTTCAAGAATTAACCGGTATGGGCAAAATGGTGAAGTTAAAGAAACTTCTACATGCACCATTTACTTTGCATAGTCAGTTGATGAATTTTATTGAAAACGAGATTGTGCTTGCGAAAGCAGGGAAACCGGCAAAAATTATCATTAAGGTCAATGCACTAACCGAAGTTCAATTGATTAATAAATTATACGAAGCTTCTCAAGCTGGTGTGCAAATAGAATTAATCATTCGTTCTATTTGTTGTTTACGTCCAGGCCTAATTGGCTTATCAGAAAATATTCGTGTTCGCTCAATTGTAGGGCGTTTTCTTGAGCATACTCGTGTCTATTATTTTTACAATAATGGTGATACACGTGTGTATTGTTCTAGTGCTGACTGGATGGAGCGTAATTTATTTAAACGTGTTGAAGTGTGCTTTCCTATTGAAAATACTAGACTCAAAAAAAGAATTTATCAGCAAGGGTTAGAAAATTATTTAATGGATAATCAACAAGCATGGCTATTACAAAGTGATGGTAGTTGGAAGCGTAACTCATGCATAGAAAATGAAAAGCCACATAATGCGCAGCACTTTTTGTTAAGCGTTATAAAGTAAATGCTTAACTTAAAGTTAACTCTTTTTAGGCCTATTCAACAACATTTAAGAAATTATGATCTTTCGATACAGGTGGAATGCCACTAATTTTAAAGTAGCAAGCACTTTGCCACCTTTTGTCAAATAAAGTTATAGGCAGATATAATATTTTAAGTTGTTGGATGGTCATTGTTTTTTGATTTAACACATTTAAATAGGATAAACATTTTTGGGTACTTTATATTTTGATCAAGTCTTACCTGTCCAGATGCCGAAGTTGATCTTTTTGCCTTGGTAAAAATATTTCATTTGGCTTACTTTATTTCATAGCGAATGAGTACGATGAAACAATAATGACATAATTTGAATATATCTAAATTATGTCGGTTTTCATTTGATCTAAATTTTTTAAATTCTTTTCATATCATTATATGAAAAATTTCTGTATTAGCTGATAGTAATACGGTAGAGAATAATTAAAAAACTGCTGATTAAAATGATAAGAGTAAAGGGAATTAAAAATTTATTAGATGTGAGCTTCATTTTTTCATTTTCCTATCACAAGATGCTGTTTTATATATTATAATTATACTATAAGTTATGTTGAAAATAACAAAAAATATGTAATTTTTTAACATGATTTTAAAAATTTAACTGAAATTGATAAGGGTTATTTTCGATTTTTATTTTCTCAATTTGATGAAAAAATATGAACCAATTTTCATAAAAGGTAGTATAGATTTAACTCTTAAAAAAGCAATTTTTGATATTGTTAAATTAATTTTGTTATATTTGAAAATTAGATGGTATTGAATTTGGATGGAGAGAATTCTTACTACTTCTAATTATCTTGATATTAAGTGTAAAACCAATACTTATAGGTTTTACACTTATATAGATTCTAAATCTAAATTATTTTACTGATTAAATCTTAGATCATCCCAATAACATGGCACTACAATCAAATTGTTCTCATGTAACCGTGACCATAATCGGGCACCTAAATCCCGCTGCATATTTTGGATTGTGAAATTGGAAATCAGCAGTGTAGATTTCATATTGTCATAACGACTATATAAAACCTTATGCACCATCTCCAGGCGTTTTTCATGTCGGTCATGCAGGCCATATTCATCTATCACCAATAAATCAAAACTGGAGAAATGCTCGATAACTTCCTTTTCAGAGCGTGAAGCATCTGACCAGGTGTCCATCATTTTTTGAGCAATTTCTGCACTGGTATAGTAGCGTGCAGATTTTGTACTGTTATGCAGAATGTTGCGAATGATTGACGCACTCAGATGAGTCTTTCCTGTACCTGGTGTACCAATGAGCAGCAGGTTTGGATAATGGTCAGAAATAATTTGCTGTGCAAAAGCCTGACATAGTTTTATGGCATTGTCTTGAGCAGGACATGCAACTACATAATTCTTGAAGCCACGGTCCAGGTAGCGTTTATTGAGCCCTGAGTTTTTGATTTTCTGTTGCAGCAACCGTTGTTGCAGCTCATCTGCATAGGCTGCATGTGAGCGATGGACCATTTCTTTTGCACACAATTTGCAAAGCCTGTGACCGGCGATTTCCATCAGGGGTATATGATGGGTAGGGCAGAGTGCTTCTGTTGTTTCTGCGCGAAA
This sequence comes from Acinetobacter sp. NigerLNRRAM0016, assembly GCF_054112845.1. Taxonomy (NCBI): domain Bacteria; kingdom Pseudomonadati; phylum Pseudomonadota; class Gammaproteobacteria; order Moraxellales; family Moraxellaceae; genus Acinetobacter; species Acinetobacter sp. NigerLNRRAM0016. The sequence goes on along the minus strand of NZ_JBSYVT010000030.1, from coordinate 27,851 downwards.
CTGGAGCGTTTTAAGCATGGTATTCATGATTGTTCTCCTAAATCCATTTTGAATTTTCTAAAAAACTCTCATTTTTTTCTTCAAAATTTGAAGATGAAGATGAAGATGAAGATGAAGATGAAGATGAAGGGCATGGTTCAAGCATGACTTGAGTAATACTCGGGCTCTTCTCAGGAGCTGCTTGAGCATTTACTTTTCGTTGCTTGGCTGATGCTTGAGCATTAGTTGCGGATTTTCCCCAACGTGCTTGAGCTGCATTTTTAGCTTTATCAGATTTCATTTGCTGATTTTGCAATGCCTGGCTTTTTAAACTGGTTAAAAAACTTGAATGAATTTGCTCAGATTCGATTTCAAACAATTCCAGGGCTATTAGCGTATTCAACAAAGTTTTAGCCTTGGTATGTTGCGATAATTTTGTGATGCTACATACCGTAGCTAGGTCATGAGGAATAGCACCGTTTTTCCAGAAATCCATCATTAACAGCAGTGCCGCACCAATTTGTTCTGCTGTCATTCGTGCAAATTTCGCCTGTAGGTCGCCAATATAGAGTGGCATCCAAATTGAAATATGTTTATGCATGTGTTCACCTTTTTTATAGGTATAGAGGGCTAAGGTCATCAATCAGATGACCTTGTATATTTATTTGATCAGGGAGCTAAGCTCATTAACCGGAGGCGAGCCTGTTGGGCTAGGTCATCGTAATGGGCTTGTCCATCATCCAGCAGTCGCTGTAGCCACAGTCTTAACGCCTGGTGATCATCGAAGCATTTGTTGATCTCCAGCAAAAACGCCAGATTGTGCAGTTTGGGAATGTGTAGCTCATGGATTAATTCACGAGCGACCGTATCCGCTTCAGGACTGACGACCACACCACCAAAGAAAGCTTTACTATTCATGTGCAAGCTCCTCTGTATTTAGTTTTTCCAGCATGGCTTCAAATGCACTGCCATCACGACGGGTAACATTGGGGATGTAACGGCTATAGACCCGGAATAGCATTTCAGTCGTTGAATGTCCCAATTGACGTGCGATCCATTCCGGATTCTCTCCTGCCGACAGCCAGAGCGTTGCTGCTGTATGACGTGTTTGGTAGGCTCTTCTAGGCTTTAATCCTAGAAAGCGCAAGATCGGATGCCAGACACGTTTATTCACCAAACGGTAATCGAGAGGTCCACCATCACGATTGCAGAAAACAAACTCTGATTTACCATTATTTAAGCTTTTCTGTTGCAGAAAGGCTTGGTAAACGCGGTCACTCATCTGGATTGTGCGGTCAGAACCATAGGTTTTGGTTCCACCCAGTTCCCCATTCACCAAGGCTTCACGAATATGGATTTCCCGACGTTGCAAGTCCACATTTTTCCATTGCAACCCATCAATTTCACTGGTGCGCATACCTGTGAAAAACCGAACAGTGTAATAAGGCTTAAAATCATCACGAACTGTGGCCAAGATTGCATGTACTTCCTTTAATGAAAAAGGCGTGACTTCAATTTTCCCTTGCTTTAAGTTCTTGATATTCTTATAAGGACTGTCAAAGTCATATCGTTCGGCAGCACTATCGAGTATCATACGAAGTGCTATCATAATCTGGTTGATTCTTGATGGTGAAAGGCATTCTTGGTTTTTCCCGTGAGTCACTTTGGCGAGGGATGAACGGAATCCAAGAATGTCTGACTTTTTGATATTAATAACCGGAATTGTGCCAAAAAAAGGAATTAAGTACTTTCTGATCACAATTTGAATTTTTTCCTTGTAGCTTGTACGCCATTCTATTTCTTTATCAGTGAACCAGATTTCACAGAACTTAGAAAATAGAGGTGTTTTTGAGCTGATTTCATTTACTCTGTTTTCTGCATTTTTGATTTCTTTCAAACGAGAACTTTTTGGAAAGTATTTAGCATAGTCAAAAATACCCAATAAGATTTCTGCCTCCATTCGTTCAATCGCTTTTTCAAGCTTTTTTCGATTTTGAGCATTGTCTTCAAGAGCGGTGGTTTCACGGCAACGGATACTTAAGTATCGAAAATCGACACATAACTTACCGTATCTAGTACGAATAGCAGCCATAATTATGTTCTCCTTACAGAAGTTGTAGGCTGTGTAGCGAGCCTAAAGTTGTTTTAGTCATATCTTCTTCAATACGCTCCCATACATATAAAATTTTGCGACCACCAAAAGGGCGAATGTAATGAATGCCTTCGATCAAAACGCTATCTTTTAACTGATTACGGATAGTACGTTCGTTATAATGGATTCGTTCCGCCAATTCTTTTGTAGTAATATAAGTAAGATTCATGTTTGTATCCTTTTATAAAGTATCACAATGGTGTTATTTAAGACCACAATGCGATAATAAATGCATTTAAGACACTATGCAAGTACTTTATTACACAATGGTGGTAATTAATGATAGTTTGTAACTTGCCAGTGCTTTTGGCAGAGCGAAGAATGAAAGTTGCGGATGTAGTTCGAGCGACTGGAATGAGTAAGACAACATTGCATAAGTTATATAATGGTCAATCGACTCGAATAGATTTTGAGACCTTAGAAAAATTGTGTGTATTACTTAATGTTGAAGTGGGTGATTTATTAAAATTTAAGAAAAATGAAGAGCAGAATGATTGATTAAAATTGAGTTTTTTGATCATAAGTAAATGTTTTAACTATGTATTTTTGGTGACCAAATTTGGTCACCATCAAAATAAAGCAAATAAAAAAATACTAAAATAGATGGAAAAAAGGGAAGTCAAGTGTATGGGGAAGGTGTTCTGATTATCTATACTGAAATTGATTAAAAAAATACCAGAATAGCGAATGAATTGATTCGTATATGATAAAGGGAAGGCACGTTTAGGGCACTTTTGGTCACGCAGCGAGCTTATACAATACTTTTTCTAAAATTTTTAGAGCTTCTTCCAAAGCTGGAACATATAGGTTTTAGAAAAAATATTATTAATAATCAACAAGAAAAAAGCCCCCATCTTTCGATGAGGGCTTTTTGAATCTGGAGCGGGAAAGGAGACTCGAACTCCCGACCCCAACCTTGGCAAGGTTGTGCTCTACCAACTGAGCTATTCCCGCATATTGAGCAGTTTTTTCTAAAACTTACACTAAAAAATTTGGAGCGGGAAACGAGACTCGAACTCGCGACCCCAACCTTGGCAAGGTTGTGCTCTACCAACTGAGCTATTCCCGCATGCCGTGTATAATACAGTATGAAAAATCATGGTCAATATGTTTCTGAAAAAACTTGTATCAATTGCATAAAATAAAAGCATTTTATGTCATATTTTTTAAAAATTTGCGCTTGTAGTCGCAAAAAATGCGTGTTGATACAAAACCGACAGGTAGAACCGCTATACTGTAAGCAACTGAAAAGATAAAGGCAGAGTACCATGAGCTTAGAATTACAACTGCGCGACCGTTTACAGCAATTAGCTCCGACTTATTTAGAAATTGTGAATGAATCTTCGGGACATGGCGGTTATTTCCCAGGCAAAGAATCGCATTTTAAGGTGGTGATTGTCAGCGAAGCTTTTGATGGCCTACGTTTAGTCCAACGTCATCAGAAAATTTATGCGGCTGTGGGTGATTTATTGGCTCCGAGTCGTATTCATGCCCTAGCTATTCATGCCTTTGTGGAATCGGAATGGCAAGGACAAGACACCTCAAGCCCTGAATGTGCGCATGCACCTAAGAACTAAGGATATTGAGTCTTTATGGATGCACAAATGTTATTAACGCTGCATTTGTTGGCGGTGATACTGGCAGGTGTGGCAATTGTGAGCCGCGCATGGAGTTTATTTTCGGGAACTGAAGGTAATATGCCGAATCCAACGGCACGCAAAGTTTTTGTCGCGGTGCAGCACAGTGCCATGACCCTGTTGATTCTGACGGGTGTTGCCTTGCTGGTCATGAAAGGTTTTGAGGTACAGTCTTGGTTTTATGCCAAAATCATTCTGTTTGTAGTGCTGTTGTCTTCTTTAAGCAAAGCCTATAAAAAACAGGATCAGGTTCTGTTGACGCAGCGCCGTGCAGGCTTGTTTTTGGCTGTGGTGGCGTTTATTTCCATCTTGGGCTTGGTGATGATTCAGCCAAATTTCGGTTGATTGTCGGACATAATCTTAAACGATAAAAATATGATCGATTACACTGCTGAACGATCACAAATAAAAATTGAGGGAGGGGGCATATGCGGACACGTGTGGTATTTAATCAGAAAGGTGGGGTAGGCAAGTCGAGTATTACAGTCAATCTGGCGGCCATTAGTGCTCATCAGGGGCTAAAAACACTGGTGATTGATTTGGATCCGCAAGCCAACTCCAGCCAGTATTTATTGGGAGACGATGCGACCTATTCGGTGGATAAGCCTGCATTAGAACCCAATGTTGAAAACTACTTTGAAGAAGTGTTGGGCACAACCCAAAGCAAAGCAGGCTTATTGGGCAATGCGATTGGCTCTTTACTGAAAAATCGCCCCAAAGGGCTGGAAAGTTATGTGCATCAGACCCCGTTTAAACTCTTGGATGTGATTCCTGCGAGTCCGAGTCTGGGTGCGTTGGCCCATGCTTTAGAAGCCAAACACAAAATTTATAAATTACGCGATGCCTTGAAGTTACTGGAAGGCAAATATGACCGTGTTTATATTGATACGCCGCCAGCATTTAACTTTTTTACCTTGTCTGCCCTGATTGCTGCCGATCGCGTGTTGATTCCTTTTGATTGTGATGTGTTCTCGAAGCGGGCCTTGCAAAGCCTGATTGAAAATGTGATTGAAACCCAAGATGATCATAATGACCAACTGGAAATTGAAGGCATTGTGGTGAATCAGTATCAAGCACAAGCCAAGTTGCCGCGTGAAGTGGTGCAGCAACTGAAAGATGAAGGTTTGCCAGTATTGGAAAATATGTTGCCACCTTCGGTGCTGATGAAAGAATCCCATCATCAAAACCTGCCATTAATTCATTTGGCCAAAGATCATAAATTGACGCAGGCCTATCTTTCATTGTTCAATGAAATTGAGCAAAAATAAGATTGAGAAAACAGATGAAAAAAATAGCTTTATCTATCCTTGCTGCCAGTAGCGTATTGCTGACCGCGTGCGCCACTACGGTAAAACCGACCTATGTTTCTCCAACGCAATATCAGTCATTGAGCTGTCAACAATTACAGGCAGAGTATGACCGTATTCAACAATATTTAGACCAAGGTGTTTCAACTGCGAAGCGGACTGGTGTTGGGGTAGATGTTGGCTTGGGCGGTGGCTGGAGCCATGGTGGAGGCTGGGGCTTTGGTCCAAGTGTTTCATTAAATATGGGACAGTCTTCAAACACCAAAAAGACCGAAATCTCGCGTTTGATGGGTCAGCAAGATGCCATTGTTCAGGCAGCTCAGTTTAAAAACTGTCCAATTCAAGTGGTGCCAAGAACTTCATAAGGGTCATTTTCACCCTCTTTCGGCGAGTCAAGAAAATGATCGAGGGTGAAAGTTTTTCAAAATATTTCAAATATAAATATAATATAAATAAAAACTTAGCGTAAATTTTGGGGTTGAATGAAACCCAGCGGTTCTCAATTTAGACTGGGCTTGGCTTGTTCTTCAGGGCAGCTTTCAGATAAGGTGTGCAACACTTTGAACTTGAGTGATAGGTTTTTATGATTGAGAGTTGGCTATTTGTATTTGCAATGATTGCGGTGTTTCTGATTCCAGGACCGACCAATGCATTACTGGCAAGCTCTGCGCATCAACAAGGTGTTTTAAAAACCAGTTTACTCATTCCTGCTGAACTGTTGGGCTATGTTTATGCCATCAGCTTATGGTCCTTGTTTATTCATCTGACCGATCCAGTTTGGCCGCATTTAATTACCTTATTGCATGTGCTCAGTGCGCTATATGTCTTCTGGATGGCGTTTCATTTGTGGAAGTCTGCGCATTTACAATTGCATAATCAAAAGCATCCCTGTATCCGTCCACATCAATTGTTTTTTTCCACCCTAAAAAACCCGAAAGCGTTGCTGTTTGCTGCGGGAATTTTACCGCCAGAAATGTGGAATAGCAGTTTAAGTGCAGGACTGGTATTTCTGGCTTTTTCCTTGATTCTGATTCCCGTGGCGATGTTCTGGATGGTCTTTGGCAAGGCACTTTTGGCGGGAAATTTAAAGCAAATAAAAGCCGATCACTTGTATAAAGGATCGGCTATGTTATTGATTGTCTGTATGTTTCCAGTGGTGATTCGCTTCTTTTAAATGCTTATGCTTTGTTTTTTCCCAGCTTCTGACGAATAAAACCAATAATGCCCGGTAAGATACTGATAATAATAATTCCGAAGATTAAATGGGTGAAATTGTCTTTGACGATTGGCATGTTGCCAAACAAATAACCCAGCGTAATAAACGAAGTAATCCAGCAAAATGCGCCAATCACATTATAGGTGAGAAAAAACTTATAGTTCATTTGCCCTGCACCTGCCACAAAGGGTGCAAAGGTACGTGCAAACGGAACAAAGCGGGCAAAAATAATGGTTTTACCGCCATGTTTTTCAAAGAATTTCTGGGTATTAATCAGGTGTTGTTTATTAATAAAGCGTGAATCCAGTTCAAATACCCGAGGTCCAATATATTTACCAATATGGTAATTCAGGGTGTCACCCAAGACTGCGGCAATAAACAGTAAAATACCCAATGCCCAAGGGTCCATCGCCCCTGTAGAGGCTGCCAAGGCACCCGCAGCAAATAACAAACTGTCGCCAGGTAAAAATGGCATGACCACCAAACCTGTTTCGACAAAAATAATTAAAAATAAAATAGCGTAAATCCACACCCCATAATTTGTAATAAATTCGAGTAAATGGTCATCTACGTGTAAAATAAAATCAATGAGTTCCATGGGGTACAGCATCGCGAAAATGTAGCCAAATGCTAGCAGCCCATATATGGAAAGTCAGTACTAAAAGGTAACTAATTTGCCAAATTGTCGTTCCACATATAAAACGATAAGTCTGAAAAATGTATATTTATTCTATTATCAACAAAAACTAAGCTGTGCCTATCCACAAAATTAAGAAAAGGTTCAATTATGGTTAATCCCAATGTTGTTGTGAAAAATATCGTGACCCAACCTGCACTCGACAGTACCGTTAGTTTGATTGGCCGTGTGCTTTTGGCCTAATCTTTCTGGTTGCAGGCTGGGGCAAATTGACGGCCTATAGCGCAACTGTGGGCTATATGGAAGCCATGGGTGTGCCGGGTGCATTACTGCCTTTAACCATCTTGGTTGAATTTGGCGGTGGCTTAGCACTGTTATTTGGTTTCCAAGCGCGCTTTGCCGCCTTGGGTCTAGGCGTATTTAGCATCATTACCGCATTTATTTTTCATGGTGGTGCTGAAGATGCGATTAACTTTATGAAAAACTTTGCCATGGCGGGCGGTTTATTTTTCTTGCTGCTGCATGGTGCAGGCAAGTTCAGTCTCGATGCGCTGATTGAAAAATCAGAGGTTTAGTTTCTAGGTGCTAGGATTGCAGAATCCTGTGATCAATCTCAAGCACCGACAAGTTCGGTGCTTTTTATTTAACTCTATGTTTTATTTGTATATTTATTGATTGCCCAAATAGTGTGCTTAATAACTGGAAAAATGTTAGAATATGGCGCTTATATTCGTTTGCCTATCATAGTTGTTTGTCATGACTACCAATTCTCAAATTACTGAAGATCGTATCCTTATTTTGGATTTCGGCTCTCAATATAGTCAGCTTATTGCACGTCGCGTACGCGAGGCGGGTGTATATTCTGAAATGTATGCCTACGATATGTCTGAAGAAGATATTCGTGCGTTTAATCCAAACGGTATTATTTTATCGGGTGGACCTGAAAGTGTTCATGTTGAAGGGAGCCCACGCGCACCGCAAGTGGTTTTTGAGTTAGGCGTGCCAGTATTGGGAATCTGTTATGGTTTCCAAACCATGTCTGAACAGCTAGGCGGTAAGGTTGAAGCGGGTACAGTACACGAATTTGGCTATGCTGAAGTTGATATTCAGCAGCGCGACCATTTAATTGGTCAGCTTCAAGACCGTGAAAACCAATTACACGTGTGGATGAGCCACGGTGACAAAGTCAGCCGTCTTCCAGAAGGTTTCTCTACAACTGCAAGCACACCAAGCTGCCCATTTGCTGCGGCATCTGATGAAAGCCGTCGTTTCTATGGCGTGCAGTTCCACCCAGAAGTGACGCACACTGCAAAAGGTGCAGAGTTATTGTCTAACTTTGTTCACAAGATTTGTGGTTGTGGTGGTTTATGGACACCAGAACACATTATCGATCTTCGTGTAGAACAACTACGTGCACAGATTGGTGATGAAAAAGTACTGCTTGGTTTGTCTGGTGGCGTAGATTCATCGGTTGTAGCGGCTTTATTACACAAAGCAATTGGTGACCAATTGACTTGTGTATTTGTAGACAACGGTTTACTTCGTTTAAACGAAGGCGATCAAGTGATGCAAATGTTCGCTGACAACATGGGTATCCGTGTAATCCGTGCGGATGCTGAAGAGCGTTTCTTGACAGCGTTGGCGGGTGAAGTTGATCCTGAGAAAAAACGTAAGATCATTGGTCGCGAGTTCATTGAAGTATTTGCCGAAGAAGCACGCAAACTTGATGGCGTGAAATTCTTGGCGCAAGGTACAATTTACCCAGACGTGATTGAATCTGCTGCAAGCAAGCAAGGTAAAGCACACGTGATTAAATCACACCATAACGTGGGTGGTTTACCAGAAGATTTAGCATTTGACCTTGTTGAACCATTACGTGACTTGTTTAAAGACGAAGTGCGTAAATTGGGTACAACTTTAGGCTTGCCACACAGCATGATCTATCGTCATCCATTCCCGGGCCCAGGTTTGGGCGTGCGTATTTTGGGTGAAGTGAAAAAAGAATATGCAGATATTCTTCGTCTTGCAGACGACATCTTCATGCAAGAGCTTCGTGCAAGCGGCTGGTATGACAAAACTGCGCAAGCATTTGCAGTATTTCAACCTGTGAAATCTGTGGGTGTAGTTGGTGATGGTCGCCGTTATGCATGGGTTGTTGCACTTCGTGCCGTTGAAACTGTGGACTTCATGACTGCGCGTTTTGCACACTTACCGTATGAATTGGTTGACAAGATCTCTACGCGTATTATGAATGAAATTAAAGATGTATCACGTGTTGTGTATGACGTGTCATCTAAGCCACCAGCAACAATTGAGTGGGAGTAAAATCGGGATTTCAAAATGCAACGCATTTTGCCGATTTTACGCCAAAGGCTATGCCTGCGGCAGGAGGGATTTCAAGAAGCGAAGCTTCTTGCCTGAATTACGCCAAGAGCTGTGCTCGCGGCAGAATAGAATGATTTAAGAAAGAGCGCTTAGGCGCTCTTTTTTTATTTTATACTATGCAAAATCATGATTTTAATTATAGAGAATACGATGTCGCTTCCAACATATGATCAATTAATGCTTCCCTTAATGAAGTTACTTTCTGAGTAGCATGAAGCGATAAAATTTGGAGATATGGCTACTTTAATGGCAGAACGTTCTGGACTTAGTACAGAAGAATTAAATTTAAGATTATCGAGTGGAACAAAAACAATTTTTTATGATCGAGTTGGTTGGGCTAAAACTTATCTTGTTAAAGCAGGATTGATAAATCAGCCAAAACGTGGATTCTGTGAATTAAGTGAAATTGGGCGTCGATTAGATTTGAAAAATCTGACCAGTATTACGATTGAATTTTTAATGCAATATGAAAGCTTTTCAAATTATAAGTTAGGAATAATAAAAGATAATCAAGAAGTTGAGAAAAAGGTTGGTGAGGTAACTTTTATACAAAAGTTGGAAGAAACTAAAACCCCTGATGAAATTATTATAGGAACAACTGAGTTATTAAAAGATTCGATTAAAGCAGATTTACTTGCTTTAATAAAAGATAATACGCCATCTTTTTTTGAAAAATTAGTTGTCGATTTACTTGTTGCCATGGGGTATGGCGGTTCACATCAAGATGCTGCACAAGCGATTGGTAAAACAAGCGATGGTGGTATTGATGGAATAATCAGTGAAGATCGTTTAGGACTAGATAAAATTTATATTCAAGCCAAGCGTTGGGAAAATACGGTTGGTCGTCCAGATATTCAACAATTTAAAGGTGCTTTGGCAGATCAGGTTGCTAAAAAAGGAGTATTTATTACTACGTCCAACTTTAGTAAGGAAGCAATTGAATCTGCCAAAAAGTCAGGCATTGTATTAATTGATGGTGATAAATTAACTTCTTTAATGATTGAATTTGGACTAGGTGTACAAATAGAAAGAAGTTTCCATATTTACAAAATAGACCAAGATCGGTTTGATGAAGATAACTTTTAAGGACGCGTAAGCGTCCTTTTTTATTGCTTAAAATTTGATTTTATTTTTGGCAGAAAATAATTCAAATCAAAAACAATATGTTGTACTGAAAAAGAAGAACAGTTATTGATTTAAGATATATAAAGATATATCTTAATGAGTATAAATTCATTATTAAAGAGAGCAATCATCATGAAACATGGTTCTCATCATGACTATGAGTCGTACTCCCATCATCCAGAACGCCCACATGGTGGACGTCGTGGTCGTTTATTTGAAGCAGGACGCATGAAGCTGCTGGTTCTCTATCTAATTGCCCAGGCTCCCAAACATGGCTATGAGTTGATCAAAGATATCAGTGAATTGGTGGGGGGTGGCTATAGCCCAAGTGCAGGCACTATCTATCCAACTTTAACCTATCTGGAAGATATGGGCTTTGTGCAGGTTCAACTGACTGAGGGTGATCGTAAGCAGTTTTATATTACCGATGTTGGACAGGCACATTTAAAAGAACAACAAACGGTGATTCAGCAGTTATTGGAAAAGTTGGAAACCAAGCGAGAGATCCAAAGTAAAGATGAGCTGATGGATATTCACCGCGCCATGGAAAACTTAAAAACCTCGCTACGCTTAAAGCTAAATGCCAAATCGGTTGATGCTGAAACTGTACGTCAGATTGCTGCACAAATTGATGCTGCCGCCGTAGCCATTAGCCGACTTTAAGGATCTTGAACCTAGATATGCAAAGTCAGGAATTGTTGAAACACGCCCATTTAAAAGTTTCTTTAGCCCGTACATCCGTCTTGCAGCAATTATTGGATGCCAAGGCGGCGTGCAGTGCCGAGCAGGTGTATTTACAGCTACAACAGCAACAAAGCGGCTTGAGTTTAGCCACTATTTATCGCGTACTGACAGAGTTGGAACAGGCAAAATTGATTGAGCGGCAATACCATCAGCGTGCCAAAGCCAGTTTCGTAATACGGCAACAAAGAACGCAGTTTCAAATCTTGCATTTGCAAAATGGGCAAGTCGAGGCATTTGAACATCAAGATTTATCCAACTATTTGAACCAGTTGGCTGAAGCTATGCAACAGCAATTGGTCAAAGTTGAACTCACTTTACATGTACAACCCAAAGCAGAGTTTTAAATTCATCCGTTTAAAGGACAATACAATGAAACAACACCAATATCATATTACTGTAGAACATCTTTGTGATGCCAAAGGTCAGCCTTCAACTTATACCGAGAAACTCGCCTTTGATGTCGGTAATCACGATGACATTTTGGCAATCGTCGCGCGAATGCAGCAGGCAAAACTCTTTGATGCAGATGCGACGGCTGCCTTTGCAGTGGGTTTAAAGTTGTTTGGTGAAACCTTATTGGAAAATCGCCAACATCCCTTATTTCAGCAACTTCTGCCGCAGTTTGGTCAGTTTATGAAGCATTTGAAACAAACATTGGCAGAGCAGAGAGTTGAACAGCAATAGCATTGCCAGATGTATTTCAGGGATACCTTAGACTTCATTCGGTAAAGGATCAAAAGAGACCACTTGATTACGTCCATTTTGTTTGGCGCGATACAGCGCCACATCGGCTTCTTTTATCAACAGATGTAAATCCACCTCATCAGGATCAAGTTGTGAAACCCCGATTGAAATGGTGAAGTTGAGTTTGATCGTGTTGCTGATACAGACGGTGGTCGATTCGATTTTTTGACGCAATCTTCCCGCAATCATCATGGCATCATCAATGGAAGTTTCAGGCAGTAGCGCAACAAACTCTTCGCCGCCAAAGCGTGCCAAAACGTCATCTCTGCGCATTTCTTTACGTGCAATTTCGGCAATTTTTTGTAAGACCTGATCGCCAATATCGTGTCCATAATTGTCATTGATGCGTTTGAAAAAATCGACATCGAACATCAGCAAGCAAATTGACTTATATTGCGGCCATTGATGAATTTTCTGTTCTGCAATCAGTTCAAACTGACGACGATTATTCAGTTGAGTCAATTCATCGGTATGTGCCAGTTCACGCAACATATGTCGATCCCATTCATCGAGCATGGAGCGTAAAAAGGTCCGCCGTGCATTTAAGGTGTTGTTCCAACTGATATACAGACTGAAAATCAGAATCGGGACATAAACCAGTAAAAAGATGATGGTTTGTTGCGCGCTGTTCATTTGGACGACACCTGCAATAATCACCACACTGATCAACAGTGCGGTAAGAATTGAGGGGTGAAAGCGCACCTGAATAGACAAACAGCCCAATAAGATAAAAATCACAGAAGCATATTGATAATAATGGACGCTTGGACTACTAGACTGATGCAGTAGCCAAAACCAGACACTGGCGGCAAAAGCACTGGAAAGAGGGAGTAATAAGTCTAAGGTTAAAATGTTTTTGCAATATTTAAACATCGCCCAGTTCAGCAACATAATACTCAAAACAGCACTGACACGGGTCACTCCTGAAATATAGGCAATATCGGGCAATAAAAACCAGTCTGCGAAAAAATAGGACAAAAAGGACAGTTGCGCCAGAAAGTTAATTTGTCGCAGGTAGCGCCGTTGATGTGCATTTTGATAACTGTAATAGCATTCCAAAAACTGTTTTGGAATTAAAGCATTATGATCTTGTAGTGCATTGACGATGGCAGTGCGATTTTCAGGTTCACATAATTGGGAGGGTAAAATATAGGTGCTTTCATGAGCATGCTGAATATTTTGGTTGTCTTGAAGTTCAGTCGTGTGCTTATGACCCAAATCAGTCTGTCCATGTCCTCCTTTAATCATAGGCTGCTCCATTGTATCTACAATGTATTCTTTTGAAATAATAAACATTTATCACGTTTTTGTATATAAAATGCGCATTTTTCATTGGAATGGATATGTAAATATACGTTCTTTATTCTTGTCGATGTTTGTGCCTATTCTATGGGATAAATGCCATTCAGCATATAGACAGTCGTATTTTATAGTATTGAATTTTTAACCTTTAATTGAAGATTTGCATCCAAATTTGAATTTGAGCTAGTCCTTTACAGATGTTGTGGTTATGCTGATGGAATTGGTAAAACAAAATTCAGGATAACAACATGACCAATAGTAATTATATTGAACTTTCAGATTCTGATGACTGCGAAAAATATATTAACCAATTTATTCAAGAGTTTCCGTTACGTTCAGCCGAAATTGGGCAGGGCACCATCATCAAGCGCGCATTGCCAAGTCGGCATAAACGCATGATCGGTGCTTGGTGCTTTTTGGATCATGCTGGTCCTGTGAGTTTTCCGCAAGGAGATGGTTTGGATGTCGGTCCACATCCGCATATTGGTTTGCAAACCTTTACGTGGATGATTGAAGGCACCATGATGCATACCGACAGCTTAGGCTCCAAACAATTGATTCGTCCGAAACAGGTTAATTTAATGACCGCTGGTTATGGTATTTCGCATACTGAAGTTGCTCCTGCAACCGAAACGCATATGCATGCTGCGCAACTCTGGATAGCCTTGCCAGATGATAAGCAAAATATGGCACCGCGTTTTAATCATTACCCAGTATTGCCGAGTGTCGAGCAAGATCAAATCGAATTTACAGTATTGGTGGGTGAATTCTTGCAGATCACTTCCCCAGTGAAAGTACATACCGAGCTGTTGGGTGTGGATATGAAGGCCCTAGTCTCGACCGCAACACGTTTGCCACTCAATCCTAAATTTGAATATGGCTTTTTAGCCTTAGAAGGCACGGCTGTGGTCAATGGTCATGAATTAAATGATGATAATATGTTGGCACTGGAGCCTGGAGTCAAAGAAATCAGCATCGAAATGCATCAGGGCGCGCGTATTCTGCTGCTGGGTGGAGAACCGTTTGAATCGGCCATTTTGCTGTGGTGGAATTTTGTCGGACGCACGCAAGAAGAATTACAACTGGCACGTGAGCAGTGGATGAATCAAGATGAGCGCTTTGGCAGCATCCCAGATTATGATGGACCACGTTTGGAAGCACCTGTTTTTCCAGAAAAAATGAAAGCATCAAAATAAGCAAGGAACAGCAAGATGAGTATTATTGCACAAGCGCAGGTGCGGACTCGGGCAGAGCACTGGTTAGGTGAGATCTCGAGTGGCACCCATCATTTTTTGACGGATAAACCTGCTGCATTTGGTGGAGAAGATCAAGGCCCAGCGCCTTACGATTTCCTTTGTTCGGCTTTGGTTTCCTGCACCATGATTACTTTGCGCATGTATGCGCAGCATAAGCAAATTGAGTTGGGTGCTTTTAGTGTGGAAGTCGATTTTCATAGCAATAAAGAAGGGCAGGAGTGGATTGAACGACGCTTGTCCTTTCAGCAGCCTTTGTCGGCAGAGTTACAACAGAAAGTGCTGGAGATTAGCGAGAAAACGCCCGTCACCAAGACCTTATTACGCAGTGTAGAAATACGCACCCGCCTGATTTAATCAGGCATTTGACGAGACAGATAATTGCCACTTGGCTGATTATGGAATTAATTTTAATTGAGGCAAGGGCATGATTACCTTACATCATTTGGAGCAATCACGCTCTTTTCGTATTTTATGGGCTTTAGAAGAGTTAAATCTCGAATATCAGATCAAGTTTTATCGTCGCTTGGCAACACTGGCTGCACCACCAGAACTGAAACAGATTCACCCTTTGGGTAAGGCGCCCGTATTAACCGATCAGGATCAGAATATTGCCGAATCTGCGGTCATTTTGGAATATCTGCAAGAACAGTATGATCCACAACAACAGTTCAAGCCGCAGGAACGAGCAGATTTGCAGCAATATCGCTACTGGATGCATTATGCTGAAGGTTCATTGATGCCGTTGTTGGTGATGCAATTGGTGATGAACAATGTGCCGCAGCATGTTCCCTTTCTGGTTAAACCTGTGGCAAAGAAAATTACTGCAGGCGTCAAAGCCGGATTTATTCAGCCACGCTTAAAAGATCATATTCAGTTTTTAGAAACGTATTTGGCCAGCCATGATTATTTTGCAGGGACTTTTTCCTTTGCAGATATCCAAATGAGTTTTCCTTTGCAGGCGCTTATGACTCGAGCACATGGCAATTACCCCAATATTCAAGCTTTTCTGCAACGTATTGCACAGCGTCCTGCCTATGCGCGAGCGCTCAGCAGAGAGCAGGCGTTATAGACATTTCAGACATAAAAAAAGATGCCTCGGCATCTTTTTTTATGTTGTTTTAGCGTTTGACCACAATCGAATCAATCCCGCTATGCTGCAAGGTTTGTTGCGCAATCACAGCTGCCTCTTGCGTGTCGTAGGGTCCAGATACCACGCGATACCAAGTTTTACCCCCTTCAACAGTTTTGACTACATCGGCAGATAAACCATTCAAGATGATTTCGGCACGACGGGCATCGGCACTGTCAGGGTCTGGATAGC
This sequence comes from Acinetobacter sp. NigerLNRRAM0016, assembly GCF_054112845.1. NCBI lineage: Bacteria > Pseudomonadati > Pseudomonadota > Gammaproteobacteria > Moraxellales > Moraxellaceae > Acinetobacter > Acinetobacter sp. NigerLNRRAM0016. The sequence continues at coordinate 12,046 of NZ_JBSYVT010000030.1, read as the reverse complement.
TACGCACTTGAAGAATATAGCTTGGCGTACGTTCTGCAGGCAGGGCATTGATTTGTGCCTCAATTGCATCAGGCGCAGCGCTACTTGCTGCGGTTTCGGTTCGTGGTGCTTCCACAATTACCACGGTACTTTGATCTTTGCTTTCAGGAATGGCTTGTTCAGGAATCGGGGTCACTTGCTGCTGCGGTAGCAAATCGTAAAAACGATAATCCTTGTTGGTTTCTTCCTGATAATGCTCAGAAGTCACTTGGTTTTTCGGTTGAACAGGCGCCCACGGTTTCCACAGCATTAAAGCCACGGCAAAACTCAATACGATCAGAATCACCACAAGCGTACCTAACCACGCTGGAATGAGGGGTTTCTTCGGTTTATTTGGTCGTTCTGAAACACCGCGTTGCGTTTTTCCAAACACGTGGAAATTCCTCTCTTCTTATCTTTTTACAAGGCGACTCAGGGCAAAGCCCCGAGCAAATTCGCCATGTAAAATGAATTTACATGGCTACCTCAAGCGTAACTTTCGGTCATGCGACGATGCACAAAGCATTGCTTTGCAAATTACATCGTCTCAGGTGCTGATACACCTAATAATTCTAAACCATTACGTAATACTTGTTGTACGTTTACTGAAAGTAAGAGGCGTGCTTGTGTAAGTTCCGCATCATCATTCAGTACTTTGTGCTCATTATACCAGCCATGGAATAAAGCAGCCAATTCTTTCAAGTAGTTACCAACCTGATGTGGCTCATAAGCATTCGCAGCACGTGCAACCACTTCTGGGTAAGCCGCCAGTTTGGCAAGAATTTCAGTTTCTGCTTCCAACTCAAGTTTGTTGGCAAATTCACGTGCAGTTTGAGCGCTGAAGCTCACGTTGGTTGTCGCCGCTTTTTCAAGCATACGGCAGATACGGGCATGTGCATATTGAATGTAGTACACCGCATTGTCTTTGCTTTGTGAAACTGCAAGGTCCAAGTCAAAGTCAATGTGTTGTTCAGATTTACGCATGACATAGTAGAAACGCGCGGCATCATTCCCCACTTCTTTACGTAGGTCGCGTAAGGTGACGAACTGACCTGAACGAGAAGACATTTGTACCATCTCGCCGCTACGCCATAAGCTCACAAACTGCACCAATAAAACGGTAAGTTTTTTCGAGTCATAGCCCATTGCATCAATCGCTGCTTTCACACGTGAGATATAACCGTGGTGGTCAGAACCCCAGATGTCGATTAAATCGGTGTAGCCACGTTGCAACTTATTCAAGTGGTAAGCAATGTCAGACGCGAAATAGGTGGTTTGTCCATTACGACGCTTGACCACGCGGTCTTTTTCATCACCAAATTCAGTTGATTTGAACCAGATGTTGCCGTCTTTCTCATAAAGGAAGCCACGTTGATCCAGCGTTTGTAGTGCTTCATCAATTTTTTCAGTCAAAGAGGCTTCGCTGAACCATTGATTGAAGGTTACGCCAAACTCACCGAGGTCATCTTTAATATCATCCAAAATGGCTTTCAGTGCCGCTTGATGGAAAACGCGATAACCTTCGCCAGTCAACCGTTGTGAATTGAAAATCAAGCCATCGATATGCTTTTCTTTATCACCCGAAAGCACGACTTTATTGCCTTCCGCATCTAACTCTTCCGCATATTGCACATCTTCAGGCACATCTTTATACACGTCAGCCACTGGGTGCACATAAGCATTGCCATCTTGGTCAATAATGCCTTGCGCGATTTCTTTGACGTAATCACCTTGATAGGCATTTTTCGGGAAAACCAGTTCCTGACCTGTGAGTTCGAGGTAACGTAAATAGGTGGAAGTCGCTAAAATGTCCATCTGACGACCAGCATCATTCACATAATATTCACGATCTACTTTAGCACCAGTCGCTTCAAGCAGGTTGGCTACTGTCATCCCATAAGCCGCGCCACGACCATGTCCCACATGCAGGCTAGAGGTCGGGTTAGCAGACACAAATTCTACTTGGATGCGTTTTTCTGCATTGACTTGCGTACGACCAAATTCAGCACTTTGCGCTTGAATTTGATCCAGCACAGCAAAACGCTGGTCTGCATTTAAAAAGAAGTTGATAAAGCCTGGACCTGCGATTTCTGCTTTGCTGATGTCAGCGACTTCAGGCAGGGCTGCGAGAATTTTTTCGGCCAAATCACGTGGCTTGATACCTGCAGCTTTAGCACCAATCATGGCGATATTCGATGCGAAATCCCCGTGGCTTCGGTCTTTGGTACGCGTCAAATTGCTGTTGTTGTTCCAGTCAGATGGGAGTACGCCTTCCGCTTGAAGGGATTGCACTGCATGATCGAGCGCTGCTTGGATTGCCGTGTTCATATGAGTCGAAAATAAATGTCGCAGAAAAACAGCAAATATAGCAAATTTCAGACTGTTTAGGTGAGTCCTTTCTAGAGAATGTTTTTTATTCAGTTTAGGCTGGATGCACTGGTTTTGTGGAGAATCATCACATCCATGCAGCGAAATTGTGGCATAGTCAATTATTACAACATTTTGGATGCCAAGAATGAGCAATCAACGTCCGAAAATTATCGGTAATATTCCCAAACTCCCGACTAAATTTGTAGGCTGGGTCATGCCCTTTTTTCTCTCTTGTTTAATGAGCGGCATTATTTCCTTGATTAATATGTTGCGGAACTTGGGCTGGAGTGATGTATTCCTGTCACTTTGGTTTTCGGCGTGGATGATGTCATGGGCAATTGCTTATCCTGTGGTTTTGGTGATGCTACCACTGGTACGCAAGTTGACGGGACTGATTGTCGAGATGCCACCGAACCAACCGCCGAAGTAAGCGTAAAAATGTGTGAATAAATTAGCCAAAAGTCTTAATTCTTTATAAACATATGTTTTTAAAATATTTTTACTAAATTTTAGTTTGACTGTGTATCATTCTATAAAATACATACTGATTAGCATGGATTAAGTGGATGAAATTAAAATAATAGAAAATATCTATTTTTATATTTATGAGATCTAAATATTAATCTGCTAAATATGCTTGAAATATTGAATATATCTGCAATATTTTTTGATAATCTCGATTTAATATATAGATAAAAACGATGAATAAATCTTCATTTAATTGCGAAATCAACTCTATACCATTATCACGTATCTAAATATACGTTACTGAAAAAATAGGTCTAAGCTATACATCGAATCGAAGAGAATTTGATGACGTAATGCAATCCTGCTGAGAGGATTGCGCGCACTGAGACTGGTTATGACAACTGCACAATTGAAGACGAAACACCCTTTATATATCCCGTACGCTGGAAACACCCTGTTAGAACTCCCACTATTAAACAAAGGCTCTGCTTTTACAGAAGAAGAACGCACTCGCTTTAATTTACATGGCTTGGTGCCGCATGTGATTGAGTCGATTGAGGAGCAAAGCCAGCGCTCATATCAGCAATACTGTGCTTTCAATGATGAGATTAATAAGCACATTTACCTGCGCAATATTCAAGACACCAATGAAACTCTGTTTTACCACCTGATTGAAAATCATCTAAGCGAGATGATGCCGATTATTTACACGCCAACTGTGGGTGAGGCCTGTCAGCGTTTCTCGGACATTTACCGCCGTCACCGCGGGATTTTTATTTCCTATCCTGATCGTGCACACATCGATGATATTTTGCATAACGTGAATAAAAAGAATGTCAAAGTGATTGTGATCACTGATGGTGAACGTATTTTAGGCTTGGGTGACCAAGGGATTGGCGGCATGGGCATTCCAATTGGCAAACTCTCGCTGTATACCGCATGTGGTGGGATTAGCCCAGCCTATACTTTGCCAATTACGCTGGATGTCGGTACCAATAATCAGCAATTGCTGAATGATCCGATTTATATGGGCTGGAGTCAGCCGCGAATTAGTGGTGAAGAGTACTATAGCTTTGTGGATGAAGTGATGGCGGCAATTAAACGTCGCTGGCCAAAAGCCCTGATTCAGTTCGAAGATTTCGCACAAAATAATGCCATGCCGCTGTTAAATAAATACCGCGATCAGGTGTGCTGCTTTAATGATGATATTCAGGGGACAGCCGCAGTTTCGGTGGGCAGTTTAATTGCAGCATCGCATGCAGCAGGCAAGCAACTCAAAGACCAGATTATTACCTTTTTGGGTGCGGGTTCGGCAGGTTGTGGTATTGCAGAGCAAATCGTTGCGCAAATGGTGGCGGAAGGTTTAACTGAAGCGCAAGCGCGTGGACGTGTATTCATGGTCGATCGTTTTGGTTTGATCACTGAAAATCAGCCAAACTTGCTGGACTTCCAACGTAAATTGGCACAGCAACCTGAAGCCATTGCTGCTTGGGGGAATGTGGAAGAACACATTTCTTTATTGGATGTGGTGAAACATGCTAAGCCAACGGTGTTGATTGGTGTTTCAGGTCAACCGGGCTTATTTACTGAAGAAGTGATTAAGACTTTGGCCAGCAATTGCGAATCACCAATTGTATTACCGTTATCGAATCCAACTTCTCGTGTAGAAGCTGTGCCTGCTGATATCGTGCAATGGACCGAAGGTCGTGCATTGATTGCGACGGGTAGCCCATTTGCACCTGTAAATTATCAAGGCAAAATTTACCAGATTTCACAATGCAATAACTCGTATATCTTTCCAGGTATTGGTTTGGGTGTAGTGGCTTCGGGTGCAACTCGTGTGACGGATAGTATGCTGATGGCATCGAGTAATGCTTTGGCAGATTGCTCGCCAAAACTGAGCAATCCTGATGCGGACTTGCTGCCAGATATTAATGACATTCAGCAAGTTTCTAAAATCATTGCTTTCAAAGTGGCGAAAGCCGCGATGGAGGCAGGCGTTGCACCAATGGTCAGCGATGAATTATTGCATGAAGCGATTGAGGCCAATTTTTGGAAACCTGAATATCGGCAGTACCGTCGCATTACGTTCTAAGTGATTATATTGATTGATATAATTAAGGGGCTTTAGCCCCTTTTTTATTGGTGATATTTATAAAATAAGCACGCGATGATAGTGTCATGATCGGTGTTGCGAATAAAAATACGACAAAAAACACTAGACCTTTATTTGAACGATTCATTAGAATGTCGCGCTTAATCGACGTATAACTTTAATAACGAATTACAACTATGTTGAATCATATCCAGAGTGTTTTAGACCAGCTCGGTTTAACTACACTGAAAAGGGCTATTCATGTTCATTTTTCGAATGTGGAACTCAATGCGCAGGTGTTTTTACAGCGGATTGAAGGAAAACATGTATTAAATGGTCAGTTGAATGTCCGTTTAACCTGCTTATCTACAACGGTACAGCTGCCATTGAAGCAGTTTATAGGTTGTCAGGTGGCTGTCGATCAAGTGACGGATATGGGGCAATACACCCGTCTCACCGGCATTATTACCCAAGCTAGTCAAATATATAGTGATGGCGCATTTACCCTCTATCAGCTGACCTTACAAGACCCAACTTCACTGTGGCATAAACGACGGAATAGTCGGGTGTTTATGAATAAGACTGTGCCAGAAATTAGTGAAATTTTGTTTAAAGAATGGCAGCAAAAAAGTCCCTTATTCAGTCAATCATTGACCTTGGATTTGTCTAAATTATCAGAAAGTTATGATATTCGACCTTTTGTCATGCAGTCGAATGAGTCGGATTATGAGTTTCTTACACGACTATGGCGAAGTGAAGGCATTAACTGGTGGGTGGATGAACAGCATTTGATTGTGCCGCAAGTGTTGCAAATGATTGAGCCGCAAATTTTGCGGTTGGTAGACAATAATCAGCACTTTTCTGCCCTACAGCGCGGGTCAATTCGATTTCATCGCAGTCATGCAACCGAACGCTTTGATAGCATGATGAGCTTTACTGCACATCGGCAGTTACAGTCGACCGCAAGCTATGTACAACGTTGGCAAGCAGACAGTTTGACCCAGGATGATGGTGCAGGGTCGGTACTCAGTTCGCATCAGCATAGCCAGCTTTTTGAAAATGAAAGCTTGAGTCTAGAGCAGGCATGGTCTGTCAGTCCTGCATGGGTAGCGGACTTAAACGGAGATGATCAGGCGACCGCTTCAAGTTCTCAGCAATTAGATAAACTCAATTCGAACTTAGCTGCCTATCAGGCGTTACAGGCAAAGTATTTTAAGGCACAAACGACAGTGCGTGATGCACATGTCGGATATTGGTTCAGCTTAGAAAATCATCCCGAGCTTGATTTACATGCAGAAGGGGATCGGCAGTTTCTGATTTGTGAAAAGCATTTTTATAACCAGAATAATTTACCTGTTGAACTCAATCAGCGTTTGGCTCATTTATTCGATCAGGCAAATCTGGATGACTTAAAGCAGGATGAACGACAATTCAGTGAACTTGTGTTGATTCGTCGACAGATTAAATTTGTGCCAGAGTTTGATTTGTTGAAGCATCGTCCTGCTGCTCATCCTCAACATGCGCGTGTAGTTGGACCTGAAGGTGAGGAAATTCATGTCGATGAATGGGGGCGGATTAAAGTTCGCTTTCTGTTCACGCGGGAACAGGACCATCAACATCATGATGGTGCGGGTAGCAATGAGAATGATGCTGATTCGGCATGGGTGGATGTACTGACCTCATGGGCGGGTGAAGGTTATGGTGCCCGCTTCTTGCCTCGTATTGGGGAGTTGGTGGTCATTGATTTCTTTGATGGATGTATTGATCGACCTTTTGTGCTGGGGCGAATTCATGAAGCTCAGCGTTCTCCAACCAAATTTGATGTAAAAGGACAATTACCAGCCACCAAAAAGTTGAGTGGCATCCGCTCTCAAGAAGTAGATGGAAGCGGTTTTAATCAGTTACGTTTTGATGATACGACGGGTCAGATCAGTGCCCAGTTGCAAAGCAGCCATGGAGTAAGCCAACTGAATTTGGGTAATCTCAGTCATCCTAAAGAAGCTGAGCAAAGTAATGGTCGAGGGGAGGGTTTTGAACTTAGAACCGATGCTTGGGGTGCCGTGCGAGCGGGTAAAGGGATGCTGATTAGTACGTATGCCCAAGAACAGGCTATTGCAGACCATTTGGAAGCTGCTCAAGCACAGTCGTTACTGTCACAGGGTTATGACAGCATGAAAATGCTGAGCGAAGTTGCTACAAAGCAACAGACAGATGCGCTCAATGTGATTAACCGCCTACCCAAGTTCATTCAGTCACTGGAACTCAAAACTACAGGGCAAGCGTTTGAGAGCACCTTGAATCTATTTAAAGAAGAGGTGAGCAATGATCCGATTCATGCCTTAAAGGATTGTGGTGGCTTTATTGAGGATATTGGTGCATTGGATGGTGATGCTAAAGGTGCAGTGGATGAGTTTAATGCATTCTTTAGTGATGCCAAAGATGCGGTAGAAAATCTAAAAGAATTTATCGAAAACGTAGAAGAGCACGGTGCTGATATTGTCAAAGGCAAGCTTGCCAGTATCAAAGATCGGATTCAGCAGAATCCATTTGAGAGTATTAAAGAAGTTGGAAAAGTTTTAGCCAATGTTGATATTCAAGATTTTGACTTGATGAGTGCCTGTGGAACTTTTCATAAAGGCAATAAATTGGAAGTTACACCATCCAAAGCTTTGGATTCATTGCAAGGCTTTATGGAGGGATATACCCAAGGTCTAGAAAGTAGTTCTGATGCAAAGCAACAAGAGCAAGGCAAGATTTTTAGACAGGCCTTGATGCTGTTGGCTTCACCTAACGGGATTGCTTTAACAACACCTGAAAACATTATTTTGCAAGCTTCGCAGGATATTGCTGAAAGTGCCAGTGGTTCAATTAACCTGAGTGCTCAGAAAAATATAATTGGACATGCGCAAGACAAAATCAGCTTGTTTGCCGCACAAAAGGGCTTTCGTGCTTATGCAGCAAAAGGAAAATTGGAGTTACAAGCACAGGATGATGCGATTGAAGCAATCGCCAAGAAGGTCATTAAGCTGATCTCTACCGAAGATAGAATCGAACTTACAAGTCCAAAAGAAATTGTACTAACAGCGGGTGGATCTCAGCTAAAAATTAATGCAGATGGCGTATTTTCAACGACGGGTGGTAAGTTTGAGAGTAAAGCTGGGCAGCATAGTTTTGTGGGTGGGGCAACAGTAAATGCTGAGTTGCCGAAAATGCCGGAAACAGGAATGTACAGTATGAGATTTGATTTAAGTCAAATATTTGATACTAAAATATTAAAAAATATGGAATATAAATTAATTAATCATTCAAAGAAAATTGAGGCTGTATATGAGTTTGAGCAAGAAAGTAGCGCAAGAGTTTATAGTGATTCTGTTGATAATGTAGAACTCGCTTTAGTACCAGGAGTTTATTTAACAGAAATTAAAGAGTTAATTTCTGAACAGGAAGCGGAATTATTAGATGATGAAGATATTGATGGCTGTGGTTGTGGAGAAGAGCATGAACATGATTGAAATTTTAAAAAGTAAGAGATCACAATTTTATTTATTTAATATTAATAGCTTAATCATTTTAGCTCTTGCTTTTTGTGGGGTTATTATTAGCTCGGCTGTCTATGCAAAAGATATATTTAATATTGAATTGAAGTGTAAAGGGCATGATCAAGAATATTGTGATATTGTAAAAAATTCTGATAATAAAACTACTTTCATTTTAAGAAATATGAGATATCCTGAAGTTGATAAAGTAAATGAAAATATTTTTCATGCTTATGGTAGTTGTGGTTCACCATGTCAATATCATTTTTTTATAAGTAAAATACAGGAAGATCAAACTAAAGAGTATATTGTCATAGATAAAAAAAATAATTGTTTAATTGAAAGTGATTCTAAGAAAAATATTATCTATGCTAGAAAGTTATTTAATAAAAACAAAAAAATAATAGCTAATTTGAAAAGTAAAGAATTTAATAATGTTCCAATAGATAGCGCTATATATAATTCATTTCAAGAAAAATCATATTTTGATGATAAAGGACAATTACATCTAGTAGCAATGTTGGCGGATGTGGATAAAAATGGTAATAGTTTATATTTTAATAAAATAATTAAGAAAACTTGTGAGTAATAAATGAGCTATAGCGAAGATTTTAAAATATTTGTTGCAACTATTAATGGTGAAGCTGAAAATTGTAGTGAAACTTCATGGAAAGTTATTGCCCATACAATGAGAAACAGAATGGGGTTTGCAAACTGGAAATCCTGGAGCAATATTATCCAAATCATTACAAAAACAGGATACGATGCATATACTCAGAAAAATTCACCTTATAAAAGAGCAAAAAAAGCTTTAGATTCGGGTGATATTTCATCCAAGTTGATGAGTTTGATTAAAGCAGTAGAACCTATATTTAATGGAACAGAGCCTGATTTTACAGGTGGTGTTGTATATTATTATAGTCCTAAGGCACAGGCACAATTACATAAATCTGATCCTTCTAATTACCCTTCTTTAGTTCCTGATTTTGTAGTAAGTAAATCGAATCCTACTCAACAAGTTCTAATATTAGGGACTGAAAAAGATGATATGCGTTGGTATAAAGTTATAACTTCAATATTCGATGTTTTATTTGTTGATAATGCTGGTAATCCATTAGTTGGTGTAAAAGTTGATGTGGTATATAAAGATAAAGAACCAGTCCCTTTATTCAAGGATTTAATTACAGATAAAAAAGGAAAGATAAAGAGGGTTAAGGTTTGTAGCTATATGGGTGCTAGGTTTAAAGTTAATGGTGTTTTAGTAAAAGATAAGAATAATAAGGAAATCTCTTTATTGGGTGATGGAAAAAACTATGCATCAGTTATTGTGGTAAATAATGGAAAGGGCGGTATTAAGTCGAAAACAGATGTACATAATCAAACACCACCTCCATTATCCAAACAACCTATAAGTACGGATAACTCTCAGAGCAATGAGAAAAAAATAGATCAAGATAAAATACTTAATAATATATCAGATGTTATTTTTGATCTTAAATTAATAGATAGTGAAAATAAAATAATACCAAATTTTTCATACTTTATAAAATATAAAGGAAATGATAAAAAGCATTCAGTTGGAATTGATGGGATTGAAAAAAATATAGTTGCTACATCAGGAGAGAAAATTTCTGTTGAAATTAGTGGGAAAGATTCTCGTCAAATTCTGAAAGCTTTTACTGTTTCGCAAGGAGTGAAAGAGGAATTAATCAAAATAGATTTACATTCATTTGATATAATATTTTATCATGATGACACTTTAAATAAGCCTATAAGTAATTTAAATTTGGTACAGACTTATAGAGGAAAAACTAAATCTAAAGTTACTAATAGTAATGGTAAAATTACAGTCAAGGCAATGCCTGGATTTGAATTAAATTATAAATTAAGAGATGGTACTCATATTAGTACTATAAAAGTAGATAAGAATAAAGCACAAAGAGAGATTTATATTGAAAAGGGTATTATTGAATCAGCATCTAAAAAGTTAAAGACAGATGTTAGTAAAAATACTCCACAAAAAAGTAATACAACTCAATCTACATTAGTCTCTAGACCAAAGTCAGAAGCTGATCAGACCCTTAGAAGAGATCAAAAGCAATCAACGAGTGATGATGGTCATCCAAAAACTTTAGTTAATGACAATGGTGAAACTGAATTTACAGTATATACATACGATCAAAAAACTAATCAATTATTTAGTGGAGGTAATTATTCTATTGAATATAAAGATAGGAAAAAGGGCCACTCAAGTGGCATGCATGGTCTAGGTAAGAAAATACATAAAGGTGAAATTGGTCAAAAGATAAAAATTACAGCGATTAGTGCGGGTAGGGAATATATTTTTTTTGATGGCGAAATTAGCAAAGGAATGAAAGCCTTTGAGTTAAAATTAGATAGACCTGCTATCCCAAATGTATCAGATGTAACCATTGGGTTTACAGGTGTTAATGAGCAAGAAAGACAAGTAATCGTCAGCCAGAAAACGAAAAATGTACTAGCTTACTTAGCTAAAGAAGCAAATATGAATAGGCTTTTTATTACAAGTACAATAAGGAGCCCAAGAGCTCAAGCAGAAGCAATGTATTTGAAGGCAACGCAATATGCAGGACCAGGGGAAGCTGTGAAAAAAGTTAAAGCAGATTGTATTGCTAAGGGGCTTGGAAAAGAAGAAACTATTCAGAAAATGGTTGATAAAATTATTGAGTTCCAAAAAAAGGGGCAGAGAGTTTCGAAACATTGTGTTTCAGAAGAGCAATATAGAAAAAATAATATCATTGATTTAGGTACGAACAGTAATGGTTTTGGGACAGGAAATACCTTGAATAGTGTAGGAAAAAAATTTAAAGCAGTTTGTCAGAAAGCTTTAAAAGATGGAATTATTTCAGGTTTTATTTCAGCAGATGTACCAGGTGAAGGTGCCATGCACATAGAGATTATGCAATGATGAATAGATTATTTCTTTTATTTGTAATTAGTTTGATGTATGCATGTACAACAGAGGCGGTTCAATATAAGTCAAGTAGTACAAAACTTTATTTTTCATATCGAATCTGTGAAAAGTCAGGAAAATGTAAGAATTTTACACCTACAAAAAAAGTAGATGATTATTTATTTAAAAGACTTGATCCTGCATATGATGAATTTTACATAAAAGATAATAATGGTAATTTTACTTTATATTATAAAAATGTTTATAGTGAAGATGTTCAAGTTGGATGGGCAGAAGCTAAAGTGGATAAAAATAATAATGAGTTGAATTTAAATATTGATAAAATTAACTTGGCCTTAGGCGGGATTGATTTTATAAGGAATGGATATGCAACTAAACAAGCTGAATCAAAGAACTTTAAATCAGGATTTTATTATTTAGATGATAATTATAAAGGTGCTCCATATTATCAAAAGCAAAAAATAGTTTTTAAGAAAATTGCTGGAGATTTAGTTTTGGAGTGCAATAGTTATTTAAATAACTTATCTGTAAAAGATAACTTTTATGGAATTTTTTATGGAGTGTGTTCGGATGGTAAAAAAGTTTATTTTAAAGAAATTAATTAAC
>NZ_JBSYVT010000029.1:0-42125 GCF_054112845.1 Acinetobacter sp. NigerLNRRAM0016 | reverse complement strand
AATTATGATTTGGATCGAGTAAATAAAAAGATTGATAGCCAACCAAGCTTGGCGATGATGACCAGTAAGGCAATTGATGCCCTTGAAGCGCAAAACCAAGGGCAAGGCTATTTCTTAATGGTTGAGGGCGGACGTATTGATCATGCCTTACATGGCAATAATGCCAAACGTGCCTTACAAGAAGCCAAGGCTTTTAATGACGCTATCCAGACAGCTCTGCATCAGGTGGATCTCAGCAATACTTTAATTGTAGTGACCGCAGACCATGATCATGTCATGACCTTCAATGGTTATGCTGCACGTACAGGGCGCAGTACAGCAGACAATCCTGGGATTTTAGGTCTCAGCTATGATTACAACGTCGCAAAAGAGCAAAATGCCTACAGCAAAGTGCTGGCTGATGGTCAGATGCATAATCCTTATCGTGATGTGAATGGTGCTACAGGGACCACATTGGTGTTTGGCAATGGTACAGGCCAGCGTTTAGATATTCGAGAAAGCATCAGTAATGAGCAAGCTTTTGCGGATGACTATAAGCAAGAAGTGGGTGTACAGCTGGAGAAAAGCGAAACGCATGGGAGCGGTGATGTGATGTTATTTGCAGAAGGTCAAAATTCAAAAATATTTAAAGGGACACATGAAAATACCTGGGTCTTTGAACAGTTTAAAAAGGCGTTTGGATTCTAAATGAAAATAATGCTGCAAAAGTTACTTAAGCACCAAACGCTGTTTATAGGATTATCTTTGTATGCCCTGAGTTCATTGGCGTGGTCAGCAGATGAATATCGAATTGATTATCGTATTGAGCGGCTTGATAGTAATGGTGTGACCACGATTCAACAGTACAGCGATAAGATGATTCGCGACGAACATAATGTTTGGATTGAGCGTTTAAATACTCAAGAACATGCACATACTGAAGAAGGAGAGCATGCGCATCAAAGCTTTGATCATGCGATTCAATGGCTGCAAAAAGATAAGCCAAGTGAAATGAAAACCAAAGATGAGGCTTTTCAACGTTTCTATATCTTGCCTGATGAAAAAATGCGAGTGCATTTGCAGGATGTAGAGCAAGAAATGCTGGGCATGCGTAGTTGCTGGCGTTGCGAATATAGCTTAATTCAGCCTGACTTATTAAAGCACGTTCCACCTATTCAAAGTCATGCTGGAGTTCAGCATTATCAAATGCATCAAGTAGGTCAAACCTTAAATATCGTATGGAATGAAAAAGATCAGATTGTAGAACGCTATGAGTTACGACGTCCTGCGCAAGGTTATTCGAAGGTGTTTTCAGTACATAAAATGAAATCACCAATTTCAACTCCGTGGATACAGACTGAAAAATATAGTGAACGGGATTATTCCGATTTTAGTGATTAAAGCGGATTTAGCATTCTTTCTTATTGATGAGGTGTGAAAGATGATCCTGTTGAATCATCGTTAAAGAAGATGTGTTTTTGACTGCGTTACGAAGCAAAGAAGAGATGTTCAGTTAAAGCTAAGAAATAGTGGACTAAGATTGCGCTGCTTGTACTGTTAAGCCACTCCAACGCTTAAAGGCCCGACGGAAATTAGTGATGTCATTAATCTGCAAATATTGAGAAATCTGTTCAGTTTTAAAGCCGTGTACACGATATAAGTGTATGGCTGTGTGTAACCGGCTTTGATCCAGTTGTGCTTGGAAATGGGTTTGGTGTTTTTTCAGTTTACGTTTTAATGTCGCAGAACTCATTTGAAAATGTTCTGCTGTGTGTTCAAGTTGGATATTGTTTTGAATATTCTGCATCAGATATTGATGCACACTCAGTAAAAAGCTTTGTTGGAGATGCTGAGCACTCATATATTGCAAAGCCTGTTGATGACTGATGGTCGCAAGCGTTGCTGAGGCACCAGGCAATGGTTCATGAATAAAATGGCTGGGTAAGCTCATCATATTCATTGGACGGTTAAAGGTCAGGTCTCCGCCAAGGTGCGTCCAATATTGCTCAATATAGTCTGGCTCATTAAAGTTAAACTCAAAGGTCCAAGGTAACTTGTTTTGATACAACTGTCTGCTTAAGGCCTGTATTGCACTCATTGCACTTTCAATAAAAAAGCGATTTTCAATTTTGTTTTCGTCTAGCCAATAGAGATGGATCTGGTCTGAGCTATACATTATACGAGGACAGAGCCAGGGCGAAACTGAAGCAAAAAAAGTTAAATATCGATTTAATGCATCATCTAAACTGGATGAATAAAGCATGGCTTTAATTGCATCATTGAATGGAGTGGTTAAACTGCGCTGACCAAATAAGAAGCTGATATCCTGATTACGAAAGTACTGTTCAGCATTTTTGAGGATGTGCTGGAATTGTTGCTGATTTATCAGCTTATGACCAGAAAAAATATCTTCAATAAAAAGCCCACTACCACGAAGTAACACATGATGGTCAACTTCATGACTAGCTGCCAAATCAATCAATATTGATAGCTGATGATGGGCAGGAATAAAACAGTAGTCGCATTCAAAACTCATACGCTTACCCGTTGTACTGCATAATGATTTTTCAACTGCATGAGTTGTTGATTCAAAGCATTGAGTAATTGTTGTGGTTGATCATAGTGTTGAATTGAACAGGAGGTGGTTAATGCTTTTAGGGGAATATGGACAGACAAATCGCGATGATAATAGGCATTGGTTATGATCATACGTTCTAATTGATGGGCAATTTTTTCAGCTTGTTGTGCTGTGGTATTGGGCAATAATACGATAAAGCGATCCCCAGCAAAGCGGCAAAGTAAATCATGTGGACGCAAATTCAGGCTCAATAATTGAGAAATATACTGTAGGACAGAAGTACCCTCATCAAAGCCGTATAGCTGGTTAATTTGGTTGAAATTCTGCATATCGATCAAGAGCACGGCTACATCACTTTTAACGATGTCATCTTGTTCCATGATTGATTTAAGCTGAGACTTAAAATAGTTGGCATCAGCTAAGGGAGTAAGCGCATCGAATAAACGATGGTCCCTATAGACACGCTCACGCTTTTGCATCTGTTTGGATATGGCAAGCTCTTCTTGATGCCAGAAATAGATCCCTGTGGTCAGTAAACATAGACCAATCGGAAAGGGGATGGATTCTAGCCAGGCATCCCAAATGATTTCTTTGGGTAAGCGGATAAACTCATCCAAAGTATCCATCCACATATGGAAGAAAATAAAGCACAGTCCATAAAACATATAATGGGTGACTCGACCCAAAGGACGGCTTTTGACAATAAAAAAAATCCAGATTCCGATAAAAACAGTCGCGCCACCTTCGCCTAAAATATCAACCCAATTCCATTCATGAAGGGATTTGATCTGCCCTAAGCGAATAAATAGCCATAATGAGAGCGCACAGAACGTTGCTAACAATAAGAAAGGCTTGCGGTAATAAGCAAAATATTTCGGCATAACGTGTAGAGAAGGTCTATTTGGGCACAAGCTAAACAGGTTTAGATGACAGTTTAATGGCAAGTGTTAGAGTCAAAACAGATCAGGCTATTTTGAGCTTTTAATGATGAAAGTAAGGGAAAACCCTGTATTTACAGTGAATATGTACCTTTTAATTCGTCAAAGAATAGATTTAGACAGATCAAATCAGCTCATTTTGTGGCAAGAAATCCAGCAAAAGGTCCAAATGGAGAGGGAGGGAATCATTGCTGTCACATCCTGTTCATATTCACTTTTTATTGTGCGCTCAAACCATGCCACTTTGGCCTGAGGGGAAGAATACAATGAGCAATCTGAATAGCCGTTTAGACAGAAATAAACGTGCGGGCTTTCAGCTCAGCACACTGGTCTTGTCAATGTTAAGCCTGACACATGTTTATGCGCAGGAAGAAAATAATGTGGAATACGTGCAGGTCATTGGACAAGCCGCAAGTATGGATAAAGCACTAAAAGAACAAAAACGTGCGGACCAGATCAGCAGTGTGGTACATGCCGATGGGATTGGACAATTACCCGATGATAATGCGGCAGAAGCTTTACAACGTATTCCAGGGGTGTCTACCGAACGTGATCAAGGCGAGGGGCGTTTTGTTTCAGTGCGGGGCTTGGGGGCGGATCTCAATTCAGTCACCATCAATGGAACCCTCGTGCCTGCACCTGAAAGTGACCGTCGTGGTGTAGCACTGGATGTATTGCCATCTGAGTTGGTGCAATCGTTGGCTGTGGTCAAAACCCTGACTCCTGATATGGATGCTAATTCTTTAGGTGGGACCGTTCAGGTCGAAAGTTTATCGGCTTTTGATCATGATGGCTTGTTTTATACCGGTACAATTGAAGGCAGTTATGATGACAAACGGGAAAAATATAGCCCTAAAGCATCAGGTGCGATCAGTAACCGTTTTAGTGTAGGTGAGGGTCAGGATAACCTCGGGGTGGCATTGGCCCTGAGTTATCAAAATCGAAAGTTTGGTTCTGATAACGTTGAAACTGGTGGCGCATGGGATGGTCATGCGCTCGAAGAAACAGCAATGCGTCAATACGATATCGAGCGAGAGCGCATCGGTGCGGGGCTGAACTTTGATTACCGCCCCAATGATACGGGTGAATATTATTTAAGAACTTTATACAGCCGTTTTAAAGATACTGAATCGCGTCAGGAAGTCGCAGCTGAGTTTTCTGATCCACTGTTGGCTGGCCAAAGTGGTGATGCAGAAGTGACCCGCTCATTGAAGAACAGAGAGGAGACTCAAGAAATTCAGTCTTTTGTTTTAGGCGGTAAACAAGGGTTCGGTACCTGGACCGTTGAAGGGCAGTTGGGCTATAGCGAAGCATCAGAGGAAAATCCAGGCGGAATTTCTGGGGCAAAATACAAGGCAGAATTAAGTAATGTTGGTTTTAGCAGTACACAAAAACCAGTGATTACGGCAGATCAGGACTTTTACGATGCTGCGAACTATGAGTTGGACTCGATTTCTTGGGAACAATCCAAAACCACGGATAAAGAGTACAACGCAAAGCTAGATTTTCTCAAAGACTATATGTTGGGTAATTATGCCGCATCGTTTAAGTTTGGCGGCAAGATTAGTCAACGTGAAAAGACCAACAATACTGATGAGTGGGAGTACGAAGACTTGAGTACCTCAAGTTCGGACTTTAACTCCAATAGTGACTATGAACTCGGCCAGTTTGGTCCCAGCCTCAATGTAGATGCGATTAAAGCCAAAATTAGCGGTCTCAACGCCAGTGACTATGTCGTGGCAGATGGTTCAATCATTAACGATTTTAAGTCAAATGAAGACATTCAAGCCGCCTATTTGATGAATACGGTCGATTTCGACCAACTTCGCGTGATTGTCGGATTACGTTATGAGAACACCCAATTTAAAGCGCGTGGTTTTGAGTTTAATGATGATGTGATCACATCCACCCAATATGAAAATGACTATGATCATTGGTTGCCGAGTTTACATTTCCGTTATCAACTCGCAGACAATGCCTATCTTCGTGCTGCATGGACCAATAGTGTAGTACGACCGAACTTTGCACAAAGTGCACCAGGTGTATATATCGATGGTGATGAGGCTGAGTTTGGTAATCCAATGTTGAAGCCATTGGAGTCCTCGAACTTCGATTTAGGGGTTGAAAAGTATTTGGGTCAAGCCAGCATGGTCGGTTTTTATGCATTCTATAAAGATATCGATAACTTCATTTACAACACCAATATTGCTGGGACAGGGCAATGGGCTGACTTTGATGAAGCGATTACTTATAAAAATGGCAATCAGGCCAAACTGTATGGGATGGAATTTGCTTATTCACAGAAGTTTGACCACTTAGCAGCGCCATGGAATGGGATGTTATTGGGCTTTAATACGACTTTCAGTAAGTCTGAGGCTGATATCGATTCGATGAAAGATGGCGAGCTGCTGAGTCGTCGTATTCATCTGCCGAACCAGTCCGATGTGGTGGGTAATCTCATGCTGGGCTGGGAAAATGAACGCTTTGGCGTACGTCTTTCTGCAAACTATAAATCGAGCTATTTGTACGAATTGGGCGACATCGATGCGCCTGAAAAAGACATTTATACCGACGACCAAATCTTTCTCGATTTCAGTAGTCACCTGAATTTATCGAAAAACCTGCAGTTGAAGTTTGATGTGCAGAATATAACCGATGAAGTCTATTACAACTATTCCGGTTCTAAAGCCTATAACGCGCAATACGAAGAATATGGTCCAGCCTACAAGCTTGCACTGACCTATACCCATTTCTAAACCGAATTAAATATTAGTCCTGAGGTTTTCTCTACATGAGAAAACCCGAGGCGGTTTAACCCAATTTTGAGTATTTTTATGAATGTTTCATGTTTTAAGTTGTCGGTTTTAACCAGTTGCATCTGGCTACTGACCGCATGTAGTCAACACGCTATTTCTCCATCAACTCCGAATAGCCCAGCGCTTCAATCCTCAACACCTCAGCTGGATCAACCGCAAGCAGCAAAGCTGCAGTTACGTGAAGTCGACATCAATGATGCTAAAGCTGAAGATATGCAATGGTTAAGTTTGAGCACCTGGCCCCAAGTTGCTGGAGTGTTAACAAGTAAAAATAAAGGGTTGCAGTTTCTAGACGATGAACAAAATGTCTTGCATCAAATCCAGGGTCAGTTTGGACGTTTTGATTATCGCATTGGTGCAGAGCGTTTATTGATTGCTACCTTGAATTTGCAACAACAGCAAATTCAGCTCTTGAGTATGAACTTGCAGAACAAAAGCTGGGATAAATCGGTTTTTATTCCAAAACGTACCTTTAAGTCCGAGGATATCTGCTTATACACCGACCCACAAGGTTTAAGTTTTGCATTCTTGGTGGGCGAAGAGGGGATTGGTGAGCAATGGTTGGTTGCCAATCATGAAAAAGCACTTGAGCAACCCAAACTGGTCCGACGTTTAAGTTTTCCGCCCGCGAGTAGTGTCTGTAAAGTGAATGATGCTACGGCTGAATTATTCATTAACGAAGCGAATGTGGGGGTTTGGGCATATCCTGCGTATTCTGAAGCGGACATGGTACGCCAAGCTGTTGACCTCGTAGAACCTTTTGGTTCGATTCAAGGTACACCTTCTGCCATTGTGATTGTGGATGATCAGGTAGCGGTATTAGATGAAGAAAAAGCATTACTTTACCGTTATCAAAAGCAGGATAAGCACTGGAATGGATTAGCTCCCTTAGTGCTGGATACAGTAAAAGAAGCCGAAAGCCTGAGTATTCGTGGCAATGCTAGCGATAAAGCGCTGTTGATTTTAGATGATAAAACTGCCAAAACCACAGAGCTTGAATGGCCAACGCAGGCAACCCAGCGCACAACAAATATTGTCACGATCCCTGCAGAAGTCCAGACTGAGGGTGTCCCAAGCACAGGGGATGCTGCTGATGATCCTGCCATTTGGCATAATGCAGCACAGCCGAGCCAGTCCCGTATTCTAGCGACGGACAAACAAGGGGGCTTGCAGGTGAATGACTTACAGGGGAAAACGGTGCAGTACCTGCCTGTAGGCCGGTTGAACAATGTCGATGTCCGTCATGGTTTTAAGTGGGGTAATCAGACTGTTGATCTGGCGGTGGCATCGAACCGAGACCATAACAGTCTGCATGTCTTTGCGATCCAACCTAACACAGGCAAGGTTTCAGTACTTGGCGAGCTTCCAACAACGCTAGATGACATCTATGGCATCTGTATGTACCGCGATGCTCAAGGTGAAATCTATGCCATTCCGAACGATAAAAATGGCACGTTTATTCAGTATCACATTACCGCAACACAGCAGAAATTGCAGGCTCAAGAAGTCCAACGTTTTTCCGTGAAAACGCAACCTGAAGGTTGTGTAGTCGACGATGCCACTGGACGCATTTTCTTAGGTGAAGAAGATGTTGCAGTATGGGTTAAAGATCTTAATCCAAAGGCTCAGCTACCGATGCAGCAAGTACTTGCTGTGGGAGATGTCTTATATGACGACATTGAAGGCATGGGACTTTATCACGCAAAAGACAAAAGTTACCTAGTGGTATCTAGTCAAGGCAATGACAGTTTTGTGGTTGTGGATAGCAAAGCACCGTATACAGTTCGGGGCGCATTCCGAGTAGGGATTAACACTGAAAAAGGGATTGATGCCGTTTCAGAAACCGACGGTTTGGATGTGAGTTCTCAAGATTTTGGCGGTAAGTGGAAACAAGGCATGCTGGTGGTACAAGACGGACGCAAACGTATGCCAGAAAGCAACCAGAACTTTAAGTACGTTCCTTGGGAAAAAATAGCACAAGCCCTGCACTTGGACTAAATGCTAATTCAGTATATGGGCTGGTGTAGCAAAGCACAGCCCACTTTTATAAATACCTACGCTGCAGCAAGCAGCAATTAAAAAATTGGGGAGCGTTATGCAAGCAACAATGGATCAAATGTCAGTGTGGATGCTGATTAGTCATGCCAGTGTATTAGTCAAAATCGTGATGATGATTCTAGTCTTAGCTTCCATGGTGAGCTGGTATCTCATTGTACGCCACGGCATGTTACTGCGTGGACAAGAACAACTTTGGCACCGTTTTTTAAAGAACTTTAGACAGCAAAAAGATTTAAACCAGTTACAGCAGGAATACCAGCAGTCTGAACAGCACAAAGGGGTGGTCAGTATCTTTCAACATGGGGTTAATGAATATCATCAACTGATGAAAGATGAAAAGCTCACTACGGCTGATGTAATCGATGGTGTAGAACGTCGTTTACTCAGTAGCATCAGTGAAGAAGAAGAAAAGCTCCAGCAAAATCTGACTTTCCTTGCAACAGTAGGCTCTGTTAGTCCTTACATCGGCTTGTTTGGAACGGTTTGGGGCATTATGAATGCTTTTATTGGACTATCTGGTGTTGAGCAGGCGACTTTAAATACTGTTGCACCAGGCATTGCAGAAGCTTTGATTGCGACCGCAATAGGCCTATTTGCAGCCATTCCTGCTGTAGTGGCTTACAACCGGTTTTCGGCACGTGCTGACAAGTTATCTAGTCGCTATTACGGCTTTGCCAATGAGTTACAAACCAGAATTTACCGTTTGCTTGGACATACTGAGCGCAGTTCGCGTTAAGGGGTAAGAGTCATGATCAAGCGTCCTCAAAAGTTGAAACCCAATGCAGAGATGAATGTAGTCCCCTATATTGATGTCATGCTGGTGCTGTTGGTGATTTTTATGGTGACGGCACCGATGCTGACACAAGGGATTAAAATTGATTTACCTAAAGTCGATGCCGATGTCATGCCAGCGTCACAACAGCAGCGTATCGTGACTTTATCCATTCAGGCGAATGGCCAGTATTACTGGAATATTGGGTCAGAAGTGAATACAGAAAAAGTGACTGATCAAGCGATCGATTTAAGCAGTATGCAACAAAAATTAACTCCCATGATCAATAACGATCAAAGCCTACAGTTTTATGTTCGTGCAGATCAGAATGCTGACTATCAATTAGTTGCACAAGCCATCGCAGTCTTGCAAAAGAGTGGCGTGACCAACTTGGGCTTAATCACGGAGGAACCACAATCATGATGGCAATAGCATCAAAAATCAGGTTTCGTGATCAGGGGCTAGCATTAACAGTCACAGCAGGCTTACATATCGCAGTGATTGCTTGGTTAGGTACGGTTGAAATGCATGAAACATTCAAAGAGCCTCAACCTAAAACGATTCAATTACAATTTATTCAACTGCCACCACCAGTCCTAGAGCAGCCAAAAATAAAAAAGCCTGAAGCCGTGGTTGAGAAAAAATTTGCTGATCAGCCCCCTCAAAAAAAGCAGGTTGAGCAACCTAAAGAAATACAGCTGAAAACTGATAAAAAGTTTGTGGAATCCAAAAGTGAGAAAGTTGCACCTGTGGCCAATAAAAAACCACAGCAGGTATTAACTGAAAAACCAAGTACAACAACAGAAACTAAGAAAGTAGCAGAGACTGAACCAAAGTCAAACCTTGCAACGCAGTCTATGAATGACAAGCCGACAACATCTAAAGCACAATCCAGCGAAACTGCGACTTTTGATGTTAAAAACTATCAACCGGTTTCCAAAATTGCACCTGCATATCCTGAATCAGCTTTAGATCGAAAGATCGAAGGGGACTGTACAGTTGTTTATAGCGTGAATGAAAAAGGAAGAGTTGAAAATCCAAAAGCACAAGGTGATTGTCATCCGATGTTTGTACGTCCTTCAATACAGGCTGCACTTAATTTTAAGTATCAGCCGAGATTAGTCGATGGCAAACCGACGAGTGTGCTGAATGTTAAAAATACATTCCAATATCGAATTTCATGAAATATAAGTAAATATGAAGAATAAAAAACATCTTCAAATTGCGTATTTAACAGAAAATTAAACTTGGTACACAATTTGCTATAAAAGGGAATTAGATTTAAAGCGATTTCTATAGTGAAAACTCCTTTTCAGGCAAAGCGGGTAGGTTTTTTACTTCTCGATGGATTTTCAATGATTGCATTTTCAAATGCCATTGAAGTTTTTCGTATGGCAAATTACGTTGAAAAAAAACATTTATATCAATGGAATGTAACGGGTCTAGAGGGGCATCATACTTGTGCCAGTAATGGTTTACAGATACAACATACCTGTCAAATGCTACATCTTCTTTCAATGGATATTGTATTTGTGTGTGGTGGTTTTCAGCTCTTTAAATTGAACAATCTGACGCATAAAACATTCTTAAAGCGTTTGGATCAAGCCAATATTGCTCTAGGTGGAATTTGTACTGGGGCATATGTATTGGCGAGTGCTGGTTTACTTGATGGTTATCAGGCCAGTTTGCATTGGGAGAATTCTTTGGCAGCACAAGAGGAATTTCCTCAGGTCTGTTTTAATTCGTATATTTTTAGTCTGGATCGGATGAGGTATACCTGCTCGGGTGGACTTGCATCTATTGATATGTGTTCACAGCTTGTAGAGCAGCATTACGGTGCCAGATTGGCTAAAAGAATTTGTGAACAATTTATTGTGCATCATTTACGTGAAAATACTGATATTCAACATCAACCTATCCCAAATCAGGGAAATAGTATTCAGCCAGCAGTCAAAGAAGCTCTCCGTTTAATGGAAAATAACATTAATGAACCTTTAAATATCTTAGAAATTTGTCAGTTGATTCATAGCAGAACACGAACATTGGAAAGGTTGTTTCAAATGCATTTTAGTTGTTCACCCAAAGAGTATTATTCGAAGGTGCGCTTAACCCACGCGCAGAACTTATTGAAACAGTCTAGCATGAGCGTGTCGAATGTAGCATTGGCTTGTGGCTTTGCCAATGCATCAAGTTTTAATAAAGCTTATAAA
Source organism: Acinetobacter sp. NigerLNRRAM0016 (assembly GCF_054112845.1). Lineage (NCBI taxonomy): Bacteria > Pseudomonadati > Pseudomonadota > Gammaproteobacteria > Moraxellales > Moraxellaceae > Acinetobacter > Acinetobacter sp. NigerLNRRAM0016. Next base: position 30,774 of record NZ_JBSYVT010000029.1, on the reverse strand, counting down.
AATCTTTTTGGATATTCGCCAAAAAATGAACGTGGCGTTTTGGAGCTAGCCTCTTGATTTGTCGTATTCTGACAACTTTTTAGCGTTTTTTGAAAATAAACACTCTAAAAAAATACCTAAGCTTAATTCATACCAACACTTACCCCCCAAAGGTATCCACTATGAATATCCAAGCGAAGGTTCACCAAGACTCGTTACCTGCACTTTTAACAATTGAAAATGGTGAAAAGGTACAATCAACATTCTCAAAAGAAGAATATGAAAACCGTCATAGAAAATTACGTCAAATGATGACGGATCAACAAGTTGATTCAGTTTTATTCAGCTCTATGCATAACATCAACTATTACGTTGATTTCCTGTATTGCTCATTTGGTCGCTTTTTCGGTGTAGTAGTTACAGATCAAAAGATGGTGAGTATTTCTGCCAATATTGATGGTGGTCAACCTTGGCGTCGTACAGTAGGTGACTACAATGTGGTCTATACCGATTGGCAGCGTGATAACTATTTCCGTGCTGTTGCACAAGAAATTCCTAACAAAGGTCGTGTAGGAGTTGAGTTTGATCATCTGCCGATTGAGCGATTAAACAAGCTGAAAGCATTCTTGCCAAATGTTGAATTTGTCGATATTAGTGCCGCTTGTATGAAGCTGCGTATGGTGAAATCTCTAGAAGAAATTGCGCACATTAAACATGGTGCAGCAGTATGTGATATTGGCGGTTTTGCCTTAACAGTGGCTGTCAAAGAAGGAGTGCACGAGCACGAAGTCGCGTTGGCATCGACACAAGCGATGGTGCGTGAAATTGCTAAACGTTTCCCGCATTCAGAATTAATGGATACTTGGACTTGGTTCCAATCAGGCATTAACACTGATGGGGCACACAACCCTGTGACTACTCGTCAAGTGCAAAAAGGCGATATTTTAAGTCTGAACTGCTTTTCAATGATCGCGGGTTATTACACTGCACTTGAACGGACTCAGTTCTTTGATCATTGTGATGATGCTTCGTTAAAAATTTGGCAAGCCAATGTCAAAGTGCATGAGGCAGGTTTGAAACTGATTCAACCTGGTGCGCGGTGCTGTGATATTGCTAATGAATTAAATGAAATTTACCGTGAAGAAGGTTTGCTTCAATACCGTACTTTTGGTTATGGGCATTCATTCGGCGTACTTTCCCACTACTATGGTCGTGAAGCAGGTTTAGAGCTTCGAGAAGATATCGATACCGTGATTGAACCTGGAATGGTGATTTCAATGGAGCCTATGCTTATGTTGCCACAAGGTATGGCAGGTGCGGGCGGTTATCGTGAACACGACATTTTGGTGGTGACTGAATCTGGCACTGAAAATATCACAAAATTCCCTTATGGACCTGAGCACAACATTATCAAGGCATAAGTCACAAGGCATCCCAAATCGGGATGCCTTTTTGGGTGGAGAAAATAATATGAATGAAAAAGCTAAATCTGATCAAAACACTTTAAAACGTGTTGCCACTGCGAGTTTTATTGGTAACTTTGTCGAATGGTTTGATTATGCGGCTTATGGTTTTTTAGCCACTGTGATTGCTTTGGTTTTCTTTCCAAGCAGTGATCCTATAGTTGCATTAATGTCAACCTATGCCATCTTTGCATTGTCCTTTATTGTTCGGCCTTTTGGTGGAATTTTCTGGGGATATATTGGTGATAAATACGGGCGAAAATATGCACTGTCTTGGTCAATTATGATTATGACGTTGGCAACTATGTGTATTGCGCTCTTACCAAATTATGCTTCTATTGGAATATTTGCACCGCTTTTATTGCTTTTCTTTCGGATGATTCAAGGTTTTTCTGCTTCAGGTGAATATGCTGGTGCATCAAATTTTTTAGCTGAATACGCACCTAAAAATAAAAAGGGCTTATATACCAGCTTAGTGCCGGCCAGTACAGCGGCAGGTTTATTGTTAGGTTCATTAATGTCAGCTGCGATGTTTGCATGGATGTCAGAAGCATTCTTATATGAATACGGCTGGAGAATACCATTCTTATTGGCTGCACCACTGGGTTTAATAGGTCGTTTCATTCGTCTCAAACTTGAAGATACCCCCGAATTTGTGGTCCATCAAAAAACAAGTCAGAAAGAAACTTTCCCGATTAAAGCATTATTTACAGAATACCGTCAGCCATTATTTAAAGCGTTTGCAATAGCATCGTTAAATGCTACTGCCTTCTACTTAATTTTTAGCTACATGCCAAATTATTTGTCAACTGAGTTGGGGGTAAATAAAACCGAATCTTTTATTTCTGGGGCTATTTCTTTAGCATTTTACATCGGCATTGTATTTATGATGGGTAAATATTCTGACCGTATTGGCCGTAATAAAATGTTAGCTATGGCATGTATAGGCTTTATAATTTTAACTTTCCCATTGTTCTATTTCTTATCTGGTACATCATTTATTGGCATGATCATCATTCAATTGGTTTTCTGTAGCCTACTTGCGATGAATGATGGCAGTTTGCCTGCATACCTCACCGAACTTTTCCCTGTGCATGTGCGTTATACCGGTTTTGCATTTAGTTTTAATACAGCGAATGCATTGCTGGGCGGTACGATTCCACTATTTGCAACATGGTTGATTCACAGTACAGGTAGTACTTTAGCACCAGCCTTTATTTTAATTGTGATTGCCTTATTTAGCATGAGCGTATTGGTTCAGAGCAATAAAGCGAAACTTGTCACGGTCTAATCCTCTTGGATGAGACCTTTGTAAACTCGTTGTAGGGAACAAAAGTATGAATACACAATCACAATGGTTTGGTGCTTTATTGGTAATTATGGGGGCAATAGGTTGGGGGACTTTAGGCATTGCCAGTACCCAATTGGCAAATGCAGGCGTGAGTAATAGTTCAGTAACAGGATTACGGATTGTCGGTACATTTATTTGTTTATTGGCTTTTTTACCTTTTCTTTATAAGGTTCTACGAACACTGCAATTTCAAGATATTCCTAAATTGGTCATTCAATCATTACTAGGTATGCTTGGAATGACTTTCTGTTATTTTAATGCTGTACAACATGTTGGACCAGCTATAGCAGTAGCATTGCTTTATACCGCTCCTATTTGGAGTGTGGTACTTTCTTTTATTTTTTTGAAAGAGCAAATAAAGTTAAAGTCAATTATGCTTACTTTTGTGGCTGTGAGTGGTGTTGCATGTATGATGCTTGGTGATAATCAACTCAATATGACGGGGGTGCTATTTGGTTTAGCCTCGGGCATTTGTTATGCTGCTTATGGGGTGATTGGTAAAGATATTATTGATCACTATAGCCCGACTTTTTTACTGTTCAGTTCAATGATGGTCAGTGCGCTTGCGATTTTTCCCTTTATTCACTTCCAAGAAATTGAAAGTCTGGTCTCGAATTTAGACTTCAATATTGTGATTGCCTGTATCTTATTAGTTGTGTTTGGCACGTTATTACCTTTTGCTTTATATACCTATGGACTGAAGTATTTAAAAGCATCGCAAGCTTCTATTTATACTATTTTTGAACCATTGACAGCAGTCATTCTTGCCAGCCTGTTCGCCAATGTACAGCTTTCCAATGCGCAGATATTTGGGATAATGTTGATTATTAGCGTGTCATTGCTCAATGTGATTCTGGGTAAAACCAATCTTAATCATGAAAAAATATACTCAACCAATTGATTTTAAAATCAATATCTTCTAGATAGTTTTGGTTATGTTAAGCAAATATTTAAAAGCAGACATTTTCACTAACTATTGTAATTCAAATTACAATCTGGTTAGTAGACTGGTCAATTTCTGTAAATTTATCTAGGACAGTAATTCTCACATTCATCTCATTAACCTGACTTGAAAAAATCTTTTTTGACTATTTATCGTTTACTAATTTGACGCATTACTTCTTGGTTTTAGCCTAACTACTGTGATAATAGCCGGACCAGTTTTCTATTATCCTACCTAAATGTTTAACTGTTCAAAGCAGCACGTTTCTATTTAGCGAGTGAGTAAACGTATCATCATAAGGCTCCTTGTTTTTTTAGGAAGAATATTATGGCTGCTCTGAATAAGTATTTTTGTTTAAGTTTTAGTTAAAAAACCAACATTTTGTTGAATCCGTGATTGAATCATCTCTAGGGTAGATGCTCGAATTTGATTGGGATAAAGGCACTGCGCAATCTGGCTAAACTGCAGAGCAATTTCTCGCATGGCCAAGATGATCTCATCGACTTCTAGAGCGGTCAGATTGGCTTCTGAAGTCCCGAGTTTATGTATGTCATTTCGGGAAATATTGAGCGCTTCGCCCATAATGTCCATTTGATGATAACCACCTGGACCCTCACAGAAGGTCACGTCATAGGCTGGAGCCAATTTCCATTGACCATTTTGTGTCATGAGAAAAGAAAAGTTCTTGGTATGGTCATCCCGATTATTGAAAAGTACATTAAACACAGCACGTTTAAAAGCATGCATCCTTTCTCGCACATCTTGCGTACACATTAAGGTTGCCCGAAGAAAATTGCGATAGTCTAGGCTACCTGGAACTTTATAGTCTGCTCCAGTATATGCAGCCAAACTCTGCATTGGAATCCGCATACCATTTTGACGGTCGAATCGTTTAGAAGCAAAAGCCGTTAAACCATTGGGCAAATTAAAAAAATGGGTGTCTGGAGTCTCGATTTCGCAAAGACGTAAACATTCAGCATAGACGGCTTCAATGGCGCAGACTTCAGGATGCTCTTGCTGAGCTGGGAATTTTATTAGCCAGGCTTCGTGTTGATCAGTAACTTGCGTTGAAAACTCTAGGCTAACAGGATCTCGGTAAACCAATGCTTTGGGTCTGGCACCTTGAGGGGAGCCACCCATGACCAATAAATGCTGTAGAAATTCACCACCTTCACCTTTAAGTACTTCTTGAACTTCTTGTGCCAATTGCGGAAGGGGAATATTGTCTAAAGCTTGCATGTCAGTAACACAAGGCTCAAAGGAGAGGGCACCCATTGCATGGGAGCTAATATAGGTCAGCCGTTCCAAAGGTCCAATTCGTGCCGGATTCAGTCCAATTTTTCGAAAATATCGATCCATCAACAACATGCCCCAACCATCTGGCAAAGCATCATAGACTGGACCGGGCAATCCCATTTGATGACCAGGAAAACCCTGTCTGAATGGTAGACCTTTTAGAGGGAGTAAGTAAGAAGAGAGCTCTACACCTCGCTGTATTGCTTCTGAACTATACTCAAAAGCAATGATGGGTCTACCAGTTGTGGCAGTTGAACTAATTAGTGTTCCCCATAACCAAGATTCCCCCCAACCGTTGTAATAAACATTAAGTCTATTGAGCATTAACCTTTCCTCTTAATACGGTGGCGCTTACTTTGACTTTCATAGCGTAGAATGTCATTTACACTGTTGAGTTGTGGTTGGAACAGCTCTTGAAGTTCATGTAATCTGCCCAAGACCATCGCAATTCGTACTAAGTTTTCAACAGATACATTTCGCCCCGCTTCAAGGTTCGAAACAGTATTTACACCGACACCTGCACGTGCTGCAACCTCAGCTTGAGACAGCTCCAGAAAGAGTCGTTGCTTACGTAAACGCTCACCTAAAAGAGTCACAACTTCTTCGGGTTTAGTGAAATATAAATCCATTAAATTGGGTCTTAAGAATGAATAATTTAATTAAATCACAAAATAATGGAATTAATCTATAGCTATAGTGTGGTTAAGGTGGGCTTCGTTGCACAGCACATCGGAAGGGTAGGTATGGTCCTTGGGTATCGGTTACAGAAAATCATCAGGGTGTACTTTGACTGATTGTTGATAGGGAGATTTCAGTATTTTCATTTTTCCTACTAGGTCACATGACTTAGAAAGGGTTCTTCGAAAATTAGTTCATACTTTAAAAATCCTATAAATATTGAGGATATTTTCTTAATGCTTTTAATATAGCATGCGGCGATATGTAACTCGTACGGGGCTTAATCTGTCTTTCAGTGTAAATTTTTTGGGTGTGAGAGGGGTAGAGAATTGTGTTTGTTGGTTTATTTGGGAAATTAATCAGTGGATTGAAGCAAAGATGGTGGTTCGTTAAGGATTGTGGGCTCCGACTACCTAAATTTTAGGTATTTTGAATAAAGCATATTTCAAAAATCTGAATTAATGGATCTAAATTGCCATAAAAACCTTCAATATTAGCTTGAATCCATTGTTGTTGAGAGTCAATGCGAGACCAATCAATACCATAACTACAATGAGCAATCAGATGCTCAAAGAAAATCCGCTGTGTACGTCCATTACCTTCACGGAATGGGTGTTTGACATTAAGCTCACAATACAAGTCGGCAAGTTGAGGAATTAGTTGTTGTGGTGCTAAGCCTTGAAAGTACTTTTTTTCTTGAAGTGGTTTAAGTAATTTATTGGTTTCAATTTCAATACGGGAAAAATTACAAAAACGGGTGTCACCTTTGGAAATATCGATTTGTCTTAACTTTCCTGCCCAGTCGTATAAGTCGCCAAAAAGCTGCGCATGAATTGATTTTAAGTATTGTAAGTCGTAAGGTGGTTCAGCATATTCAATTAAGTTACTTGCCAATCCAGACAGTTCTAGTTCAGCTTGTTCTAAAATTTGTTCATCACGAATATTGAGTTTGTTCTTTAGGATATTTGTGTCAGGGTAACAATACAGGCTGTCACCCATTTCCCCATATTTATCCATACATGCACCTGACTAAGATTCGGGTTGCGAATACTTGTTATATTTTTTCAAGATTTCAGCTTTACTTTGTTGAGTTGTTTGAGCTGTCGTTGTAATGCCTTCAAGCTTTAGGCTGGCTTGATAGTTTTGCGCACGTGTCGCTTGAATATATTTTTTTTTCTGTTCAGTGGTTCTGAGCATTTCGAAACTCCATTGATGCTACACGTGAAGTAAGTATAGCAGAGAATCTTTTTGATCAATGCTGCATACACAGCATTTCAAAATGTAATACAACGGTATTGTTTCATGTAATAACAGAAAACTAAAAAAAAGTGGAAGAATTTTTAAAATTTAGATCACATTTAATAACACTAAATCTAAAAAAATTGATCGGATAAGTCCTTTGAATGTCATGTATACCTAAATTTGACAGTTTGAAGGGATCGGTATGTACATTTTTAACAAGGTTAAAGATCGACCATAAACGTGATAAACGGCAGAGGATTATTGAAAAATGAATAGATTTAAAAGTACTGTTACAAATAGAGATTTGAGACGATGATTTTCCCTTTAAAAGGTACTTAAAGCCCGAAAACTCTATTCACTAGATACACCTCACCCTGAGGCTGACCATAATAAAATGATGAAGCTTGTCCTTTACGTAGTGCACGCATGACTTCAATGCCTTTAATTATGGCATAAGCTGTCTTCATCGATTTGAATCCTAAGGTCACCCTGATGATCCGCTTGAGCTAGCCATGATCACATTCGATTACATTATTTTTGTATTTTATCTGCTTATGCTCAAGATCAGGTGGACATTTTCCTTCCCATTTTAAATGTGATAAAGCACGCCCATATTAGTCATTTTGGACTTCAAGGTGTCTATAAAATTAGAGCTGGAAAGGGGGAATCTCTAATTAGATGACGAACTTTACTCAAAAAAAAAAGAAATTTAATCTGAAAAAAATGTCATTCGCTGACATTAAAAGAAATTCCTAGGCCATTCGCTGGAACCAAGTGCCATTTAGAGTGATTTAAGTGCCATTAAGCTCCACTTATTTGACAAATTAAGCCATAATCATTCCATTCCGAGGCAACTAACATGCAAAAACAGGGCATATGCAGGCAACTCTGTGCCATTCTCTGCCATTTTTTATTTTAAAATTAAAAGAATTTTAGAAGAATTTAATTGATCTAGTAGTTTTAAAAAATAATTAACAAATAGTCATCAAGATTTTATGATTTAAATCAAAATTTGATAAAATTAACTGATTAAAAATTCAATAATAATCCTTATTAATCTCTGTGATGTAATGAATTTGTTATATTTTATTACATTGAATTTAAAATTAAAAAACAAAATACTTGTTTTTATTTATTTTAAATTATTTATATTAAAAATTGCAATTATTTAACCATAAAATTTAAGATTGGTTTGAAACATACACAGAGCGTGCTTGTAACTGTCGGTAGATTTTCTTGTAACTGTCGTCTAAAAAATCAACAAATAACATGTAACTGTCGATAGAATTTCTTGTAACTGTCATCCAAAAAAGTCAACAAATAACATGTAACTGTCGTTTTTCATTTCTGTAACACTACATAAAATAGGTCTGAAACATACACTTTTTTGCTCTGATTTGATGTTGTAACAGTAATCTTAGCTCTTTTTTCTTTATTTCGGTCCAATTTGTCACATCCAATTCATAGATTTTCCTTCATTTGCAGATAGAACAGCTAATTTTATGCTTAAGAGTAAGAAATATTTTAAAAGGATGATTTGTTCTAGCTTCATTTAAAAACTGTAGTGTTGTTAGATGAAGTTAAACTACAGATATTAATATAATCGGTGCATGTTTATGTTTTTAATAGTAATTTAACCTTAATTATTAAAAAGTCTAATATAACCAAAAGATAAGGTTGTAGTTCATGGTTTATAATTAATAATATAAAAATAATTATTAAGTTCTCTGTATTAAGTTTTTTAAATTAAAATATAAATGATTATAGATAATTAAATTTATTAAAAATTTACCTTATTATTTGAATAGTGAGGATTATAACAATTATTGAATTTGATTAAAAAACAAACACCAACTTTTAAGAAATGAATTGCGAAATTGATGAGAACAATGCAAACGTGAGACTTATGAAAACTCAAGCTTGTATTTAACAGCATGAGAAGGGTGTGTTTTGCTTTTAAAGTCGTATGCGCTGATTTAAAAGAGTGTAGTAAGTTACTACCCAAGTAGTGAAGGAAATTAAGTCCACTTTTCAAGCTGACATATCCCATTCCTTACCAAACTCAATCGATGATTATTAATAAAGTTTTTTTGTGTAGGGCTTGGTGCATTTAGACTATAAAAGAAGTTATCCCAACCTTAAAGGCAAAAACTGTGTGAAGTACAAGGGCATCACAATATTGGTTTGCTCTAGCATCGAAGAGCCTTGTGTTCCAGTTAATTTGAATGTTTTGCTTGGTGAACACTTTTCAATGTAAGACGTTAGTGATTTAGCACGCGTGCGTTTACCGCTTTTGACTTCAATTGGGACGATATCCCCTTCATCAGTTGCCAGAATAAATTCAATTTCAGCACGGGCATCATTCCATGAGTAACTCGGGTCAATATTGATAGCGGTGAGTTCTTGCTGAACAAAGTTTTCTGCTACATATCCCTTGTACTCATAGCTTTGTTGTTTGATCTCCTTATAACTACTGCCCAGCATATGATTGAGTAGACCCACATCAAATAGAAACAGTTTGACCATATTTTCTTTTTTATAGGCTGCCAGAGGAGATTTCGGTTGCCCTTCAATGAGATAATTCGCCAAGGCTAAACGACAACACTTTAACCAATGGATTGCGGTTTCAAAATCGCTATAACGCGATTTACGCTCATGAACATTTTTAAATTTGAAGCGTTTAACGGACTCATCGGAAACCTGTGATAGTTGTGATGGAATGCTATTAAATACAGATTCAATTAGTTTCGCATTGACCTTACCCGCGTATTTACCAAAGTCACGGCGGTAACCTTAGACTAAATCAGCATGAATTTTGGATACTTTTTCAATGTGTTCTAAAATGCTCGACTCTTTATACTGATACTAAGAAGCAACTGCCTTAGGCATACCTCCAGTGAAAAAATAGTCCGTTAGCTTGTCCATCAATTTAGAATGTACTGCTGGAGTGTTTGTCTGGTTATCAAAGGCTTTAATCAGAGCTTGCTCCCCAGAAGCATGTATAAACTCTCGGAAGGTTAATGGGCGTAAATTGAATTGTTCTACATTGCCAACAGGAAAGGTGTTTAACAAACCAATGTTCGAGCCACTGGCAGCTACAAAATAGGATGGAGCTTTCTCGGCAAAATATTTTAATGAGGTAACAGCATGTTCACACTCGCCAATCTCATCCAAGATCAGCAAATCGGTTTTTGGATTAAATATTTGGTTTGTCAGCAGCTCAATATTCATCAACAGTTCTTCAGGTGGCAGGGCACCCTCGAATGCTTTTTTGTAAGTCGGATTTTCAAGAAAGTCGATACGAAGGATGTTGGCAAAGGTATTGCCAAACAACTCTTGCATTAAGAAGGTTTTGCCTGTTTGCCTAGCACCATCTATTAATAAGGGCTTACGCGAGGGTAGATTTTTTCAAGCCATTAAAGTGTGCATTCTGCTTTTAATGTACAGCACTTTAGTCAATCTATCTTGACGATGACGAAGTTCGGACAGATGTTTCTTATGCTTGGTAACCCCCTAAAAATATGATTTATTACATGAAAAGAATAATAAAAAGTGAACTATGATTTACTTTATGGCATTTAAAAAATACTATAAAAGGACGATAGGGGATTTACGCTTCATAAAAATGTAGAGCCTTAAGTGCCAACTTTGTCATGGATAATTATAATGAATACCTATAACACAGGTTCAAGTACTGAACTTAGTACTCTTGCTCCAAAAATAATGCTCACACCATTATTAAATGCGATGGTCAGTACGCTGAAAGAACAACAATCGAAATCCTTCTTTTATTACGGCGGTCCAAATAATGCTTTGAATTTTGATGCTTCAGCTTTTGTTGCTGCAGTATTTAAAAAAATTGGGTCTAAGAAAGAAGCTAAGCCGATTTATAACATCATCAAAGATATTCAGCTGCTCCCACATGAATCTAAATTACGTATTAGCACCTTATTTGATAAAGAGTCTGAGATTAAAACTGCCGAAGCTTACCGTGAGTTTGATCTTGCTATGGCAGAAACAGTCAATCAGCTGATTATGGATGCACCAAATGGTTTTAATCTCCAAAATCTGGATCAGGTGTTGGGGAATTATCAAGAGGTTGTTAAGAATCCGAATAGTAATAGAAAGCACAATGCTGTACCAATCAAGATCCAAGGTGAAGCAAGAATTCTTCCATTGCAATATACCAGCGATCTGAAGGTTAAGAATGGCTTGCTACGCTTGTTTACTGTGACTGAGGAACTGGAAGCGCCTAACTGGGTTAATGAGGTCTGCACGGCGATTAAAACTATTGTCAAGCTGTCTTATCCAGTAGATGAGAAGATATCTCCAGATGCAATGGATTTCATGGAGGGAATTTTAAGTGATGTTATTGCAACAGAGAACAATGACATCCAAAATCTACTCACCTTTGTAGAAACACAGGCTTTATCACGAGCTCGGACTAAAAACTGCTTTAAGATCATGGAAATCATTGCTGACTATATCGAGAGCAATGAAAAAAATGAGTATAAGCGTACTGCTGCTGTTTCCTACATTCGTAAAGCTAAGGCATTTTTTGAGATTTTTGGCGAGCGAGTCATGCCATGGAATACGGAGACTACTGACATAGAAAATAATTTTATTTTGAATGTCGGAGCCATCTATGGCGCAGTTGGTGCATTAGACTTGAACTATCAATTGGGCTATGTCCGTGCCACGGAAGCTTTGCCTATCTGGGTTCGCCCTAATGTTGAAATGAATGATATTCGTGCTCAAGATGAAAAAGGGCTTTCAATTAAACGTGAAGTAACTTATGCCTTTCGAGTGAATGGAGAGTTCGCACAAGAAGAAAAGAGCAGTAGATTCAATTCCAGACTGTTGATTAATAATAAAAAGTGTACTGAACTACCAAATTCTGCAGGCTCGATGTTAACAGCCTATGAATCTCGCCTAATCAGCATCAACGAAGCGTTGTTGCTTTCGAATATCGTCAATGAAAAAAATGAGATGATAGACGAGCCGATCTTGGTTGCCGAATGTCAGGAGCGTGTCTGTAAGAACGAATTGTTTCAACTGATTATGCTTTACTTTGTATTATCGGATGACCTTAAAATTGAAGCATTTAAAGAAAAATTCGCTTTATTGGCAGATATGCTAAAGCAACCTGAGAAAATGCGTACAACCCTATCGGCAATTTTGAATCAGCGATTAAATACCGATACGATGCATAGAAAGGTTAAAGCTATCACTGACACAATTAAGAAAGCACTAAATGATAGCTGTGAACCAATCATGCAAGAGATGGATAAGGATTCTAGTCTCAAAACCAAAATTTTTGTGCAGCCAAACATTGTGAATCTGGACGTGTTTAAGCCCTCCATTTTTGGTGATGATGTTGAACAATATTCCAGTATTTTTCATGGGGAGAATAACAATTTCTATGACTACATCATGATCGTAGATGGTAGTCGTAAGAAGATGGCTCGTATGGGTGAGGACGAGACGCAGCGGATGAATCAGTATGCTCGAAAGGCACTGAGTGAACTTGAGTTTAAGTCAACTTTAAAGGTGAAGACGCTCGTTCCATTGGAGAATACTAATCCAGATTTGTCCCAATTTACTGTCCAGCGTGATTTATCAGCACCGTGTCTTCCTGTGGTTATGGTTCCAACAAAACGTAAGCAACCGAATGAAGCACCGTATATGTATCACCATGAAAGTCTACATTATGATGATTTTCTCTCGCTTAATCGGGTAATGATTCATTATCGAACTCAACTGTTCAGACTAAGTGATTTGAAAGGGGGAGCAGATAATCTTTGTTTGGATGAAACTGAAAATGGCTTGATTATGAGTAGTACCTGTTTTTCGATGATCATGCATTCCTTTTTAAAGCATTTGATAAAAGCAGTGAAGGTCAAAAATGGGTTAGAACAGCGAATTTATATTCCTTTTCTTCGGATTGATTCAGTAGATGAACATGAAAATGAGGAAAATGCTCGCAATTACGGTAGCCGTAAAGCCAATCAAAAAGGCGGTTTTAATCCAGAAAGTAAACGTGCCTATGCAACGGCGTATTCATTGGAAAAGCTGCTGAACAATGAGGATTCGATTTTCAAAGTCCAAGGTCTTAAATACAATCCAGATCCGAGAATCTATACAAGTGCTCAAGGGGACAGGTTGTGCTCACCAGTCAATCTAAAAATGGACCGTACTATTTCATACCGTATCTCGGCAGCGATTGAAGCACTTTCTGGTTATTCGGAAGTGATTGTCCCATTCGAAGGCACTAAAGATCGAGTAGCTTGTATTAGCTATAACTCCCGCCCTGAAAATGATGTTGAATTCAAATACCAAACGCAAAAGGATTTGCTGACGTTAAAGCCAGACTATAGTTACATTTGCTATGTCTACGGTTTGGAGCGTATCAACGATAAGCAAGGGAGACTGGTATTGAAGAAAATAAGTCATGCACCTGTGATGCAAGACAATTTACGCACTTCAAAAGCACTACACCGTATTTTGGAAGGTCTTCAGTCTGAAGGGTATAAGGATGTTGTGTTGTTATCTCATCACTTTGCTCAGCGTAAAATTGGTAAAACAGAAAGCAACAATAATATTCATGAAAGCGAAAGTGCCTTAGATCAGCTGGATCAACTTTTCCCAGAGTTGAATTTCTATCCATGCCAATCTGACACGATCCCAGCGCTCAACATCAAACAACGTGAAATTGGTTCGTTATGTGAAGTACCACATCACCAGCACCATACTGCCAGTGCCAATTGCTCTATCCATAAGCAATCACTGTCGATCCTGAGTATAGCGACTATGAAAACTGTGGGGGCTCGCACTCAGAATGGTATTTGCTCATATTTCTATATGCTCACCAGTCAGGAACACTCTATTCATAATGATAAACGGACTAAGCTTCATGCCAAAGTGATTGATACCCAAGACACCAATGAGATGAAAGCGATTCGGTCAGTCCTTCGTGGGGTTCATTATTATGAGTCAGAACGACCGAGTGGGACAGAACGTGCGGAGAAGAAATTCTATAACCCAATTTTGCAACCTTCCCATATTCGTGGCACAACCGGGATACAAGAGCTGGGTGAGATTATCGTTTCCAAGCGCCAGACCAAAGGTGAAGTACTGATGAGCTTGCCTGCAATGATTGGTAAGCTTGAAGAATACATCATTGAGAAAAAGGAACTCGAAGCCGAATTTCCTGTCGAAGAAGTTCCAGTTGAAGACTCTACCACTTCGCAAAATACGGAGTAAGTGCCGTGTTGGATAATGAAGCAAAAATTTGGGGCGAGGTTTATGAAATCGGAGCTAAACGTGGGGCAATCATGGCTTTGTTGGACGCAAAGCTATTGCCAACTAATCATCCACTGGTTATCAGATGGAACCGTAAGCAGCTGATGGAGGTTCTTGCTGAGGTTAAAGCTGAACTATATGCAGATGTTGTGAATGCAACCGTTCACGAGAATATTGAGAAGTACTTTCATCATTTGATGAAAACCTCGTTCGGACATGGCTACACCAATACTCGTGAGTTCCTTCGAAAAATTAAACCGAAAGGCTCTCCACTGGCAAAGTCAGCAGATGCAAAACCGAACTGGGGCTTGGCTGGAATCTGGTGTCCCTTAACCTTACCAAGTGACACTACTCAAACTTGGATAGATGACTACACAACTGCAGAGCAGTTTGCAGCGATGGAGAAATATAAGTCTGAGACAACACAAACCTTCAAAGACCAGTTTAAAATTTATCAGGCTGATATGTTTAAGAAGGGAAATTTTGCTCGATCGGATTTCTTGGCAGTGATTCGTGTCCAATCAACCTATCATGTCATGGTTCAGGAATACTCAATATTCTATGTCATCGGTGAACCTGAACAGTTCAATGCTAAAGATCCATATACATATCTGAATGAGTATAAACGGTATATCAAGCAATCCGAATCGCATAGTGTATTTTCTTATGTGAATGCTGAGGCTCAGGAAATTCCTTTCAAATTCACTGACAAATTACGTGATTACCTGAAGGCGTTCGTTCGTAAAGAAAAGGTACTGTTTAAGATTGCCCAAGGTTGTTCTTATGCCACAACTTTTGCGGAATCCTTTAAGCGCACTCTGGATCCTGAACGACAATGTAAAATGCGTTTGAATGTGATTGCGATTACAAATAGGGGTAGTGAATACATCTCATCTGAATACTCGGATGATCACAAATCTCCAGAATTGGAAATGATGTTCCAATTGGGCCAGGAGTATCGGAAAAACCACCTGAGTATTGAGAATTTAGAGCAACGTAAAATTCTTCAAACTCAGATGTTAAATTTTTTGATGAGCAAGCCGACTTCAGAAATGAGGGACAAGCTCCATGAAAATATCACCGATATTGAATACGGTGAGGACTTAACCTTTTCGGTCACGGAACAACTCAAAGACTTTATTAATCCGAATGCTCCCTTGTCTTTGGAATACGTATTTGACCTGATCGACCAGTATGGTGATGTCGATGATCATAAGCAAAAGCTGAAGCAAATGGTCAAGGCTGAATTCAAACTTATTCAGAAGAAAAAGATCCTGAATAAGACCGCTTTTACTTTACGTGATTTGCATAAATGTGCCGTAGTGGTTGCCTTAAAAGAAAGTCAGCTCGGTAAAATTTCATATATTTGCCTGACAGGAACACCGGGTATTGGAAAAACTTCAAGCGTCAAGACTCTCTTGGCAGACTTGGAGGGGTTCTTTTTCTTCTACACAAGTCCACGAGTATTGATCAATGATGATGTAGTTGGGGATTTGTCTAAAATCTCAGCCACGATTACGAGTAATAGCGAGGTAGTGACGCAAGCCAAGCAGATTTATGCTGCTATCAATGGCAAGGAAAATCCTGTAAATGCTCGTGGAGGTGCAATCATTGGTGGTGTTGATAATCTGAAGTCATCGAATGGTTCAAGTGTATTGCTATTCAAGCAAGACGACTATCAAAAGATTAAGGACCTGGAGGAAAGTCAAAGTACCAGCAGACGATATGCAAATACATCCGATGCTAAAGTCACGGCGACCAACAAGAAATTTGCGAGAGTTTTTGATTCTCTTGGTGAGTCATCGCAGCAATTGCTAGATTGCCATCCTGAGATTAATCGACTCACCATGACTGTAGCGACTCAGGCATTCATGAAATATGACACCACGGCTGCTGGGCCAAGGAATCCAAGAGAAGGGCAAAGTAAAGCGAAGATCGCATCAAGTCTAGATGGTTTAAACAAGATGTTTAAAATCGACATCGATAAAAAACCTTCGGAAGCTAGGATGGAACGTGCAGCCTTTGCCAAGAAGTTCCCGAATATTGTGGTGATGTTTGATGAAATCACTGGGGATTCGGGTTGTCGGTCTTTCATTAATGAGATGCATAAGTTCTTGTCGAAGAACTTTATTGATCCATTTGATGGCAATTCGCCATTTACTGTGACAGTCATCCTTGCGGATGCTTCACTCAGTAATGTAAATGCAATCCAGAATTACATGAAGAAGTTGGATCCACTACCAGCCAAGATGTTTATTTCTCCTTCGGTTGGTAATTTCCCTTTCAAAATGCAGACAGCGGATATATGTGATGGAAAAGGGTTCAGACCAAGTATTCATATCATGGCGAACTGTTATCCAGCCACTGAGCTGAAAATTAATTACATGCTGATGCAATATGCTATCAATCCTGAGAAGGATGAGATGGGCCTGGAGCGAAATTTAACGCAACAATTTAGATCTGAAATAGGTGAACGTTCCGAAGATACTGCCCTGACGTTGATCCATCGGCATTTATTGGCAGGGAAGAAGCAAGTCATCTATTTTGCCCAAGATAAAAATGCCTTAGCGAAGTTGAGGGATGCGATCATTCATGCTGGTAAAGTTGATCGATCCAAGATTGGTATTTTTGATAGTCAGGTTATGGGAAGCAATCGAGTTGACCTCCTAAAGAGAAAGGAAGAACTTGAAGTTGTTTTGATTACTTCAACTGCAGCAAGAGGTATTTCATTTCCAAACTGTGATGCCATTATTGCAGCGATGCCTCGCTTTGCAATTGAAGCCTCTATGATGGAAATTGCACAACTTGTATACCGTGGACGTGGTGGGTATTTAGATCCAGAAACGAAAGAATGGGTTAATGGAGATGAAAGAGACCGTACTTTGACCATTCTTGTTGAAGATTTTTACTTAACAACCAGTGATGCATTTCAATCTGAACTGGAATATAAAATTAAAAGCTCCTTGGACATGCTCTCTATTTTTATGTTGATTCGAGGAACCTTGTTTACCCGAATCACTGGAGATGCTGGCTTTAAGAACTCGAATATTGCCATGATCCCGATTGGGGAAGTGAAGGATAAAGGCAATGGGAAACCGGGATTGGCCAAGCTGATTCGTGACTTTATGAAGGAGACCAATAGTGTTCTTTATAAAATGGCCTCAAATAAAGATGCAGGGGAGCTGGTTGGCCGCCTGAAAGCTGTTATGGATAAGGCTGAACGGTTGTATGGAGCACTAAACCTAAATTCGGTTTACAGCACTAAAACCAGCAGATTTCGTAGTTTCTATACGCCTGTCAAAGAAGCTGAATCTAGTGAACTTCAGTTCTACGAAAAGTGGTGCCGGGATAATCATTCTTTAAAATCAAGATTGTTGACGATCAGTGACTCTGAGGATAATTTAGCAATACCAGAGAATATTTACATCTCTGGGCCAATCATCTTGGAAGACAGGTCATTTTTTGGAAATAAGGAATCATTTCAACTAGCGAATGACAACAATGCTCAAGAATTACTAAAAGTATTTTGGGGCGAGCTAATAGCGATTAAGGGTCATCCTCAATTGAACACTTATAAAAATATTCAGAAATATATCAAGGAAATTCTGAATATGATTACTGCTGTTCGTGAGTCTGAAAGCGATAGTTATATTAAGGAAGTAGAGCAACAAGGCATGATCCGTAAACTATGGTTGGCGTATCCAGTTTGTTCAAATGAGTTGGTCAAAATCGCTGACAAGAGCTTCGATGTTGATTGGTTTGATACCTTGAGTTTTGAATTGAAGGCGAGGAATGCTGAATATCCAGTTGTGCCCGAATATAAGGATCATCCATTCCGTGGAACAGATCAATTGTCTGGCCATCCAGTATTTGAAACGTTATTTGAGCAATCCAATTTTATGTTATGTCGTGAATTGAATTTGGTAAATGCGCTGACGATGTTCAATGAGTAGGAATCGAGTTAGTTAAATAAAAAATCATACGAAGAAGAGAAACTCGAGTTAAAATAGCCTAAGCAATTTGATAAGAGGAATAATGTAAAAGCATTAAGCCAGGCGAATCAAAGCCGAAAGATAAGTGATCTTTGCTAGACAAATATAAAGACAAAGCAATCTTATTGATGGAAGAGGTTAAAGATATTAAGTTGATTGAAAATAACCTAAATTAGCACCCAGCAAAACATCAGCACAAACAGTAGTCTAATGAAAACTCAACATTAGATTTTAGCTTGAGTTATGCTTTGTTAAGAAAATTTAAGTGTCTCTTTTCTTAGTATTTCCGCGAATAACGATTTAGTATTGTTATTCGCTTAATTTTAAAACAAGATATCAACTATTTAATATTGTGATTTTAGCTTTTTAAGCATGCCTTTAATTGGGTTTGATAAAATTGAGAAGGGGAAAATAATGCTAGAAGATGAAAATAACCAACAACATGATCCACAATATTCATTACACGTTGATTGTGCTTCAGCTTTGAGTTTTGTCTTACAACAAAATTCAGTGCCTCTTATTCGGCAAGTTCTAATCTCTTCCACTGAAACAACTTCTGGTTCTCGAATTGTTATTCGTTCAAATCCTGAGTATTTCAAAGAACATACCATCAATATTGCGAGCTTAGAAGGTAATCAAGTTTTGGCTCTTGATAAACCAAAATTAGTTTTTGATATTAAACTATTGCAGGAGTTACCTGAGAATCTTAAAGGCAGTATTGAAATACTTTGGTTGAATGAAAGAGACGAGATACTGGCAGAGCAGCGGGTAGAGATTGATTTATTAACTATTGATACTTGGGGTGGGGAACGCCAACCCATAGAATTATTGGCGAGTTTTTCACAACCCAATGCTTCAGCACTCAGCCCGATTTTGGTAAAGGCCAGTGAAATTTTAAAAGCAAAAGAACTAGGTTCATTAAATGGTTATCAAGACCGAGATCGAGATTCTGTTTTATCTCAGCTGAATGCGTTATGGGAATCTTTATTACAACAAGATATTCATTATATTGTTAACCCAGCAAGCTTTATTAAATCGGGCCAAAGAATACGTTTGGCAAAGCAGATATTTGACGAGAAGCTAGCATGTTGTTTAGACACGACAATACTTTTAAGTGCCTTGGCTGAACAAATAGGCTTAGATACTTTACTTATTATTGAAGAAGGACATTCGTATCTTGGTATTTGGTTAAATGAGACGCCAAATGTTGACTTGATTATTGATGATATTCAAGCCTTAAGAAAGCGTTATGATTTGGGTGAAGTTGTTTTTCTAGAAACAACGCTGCTCACACAACAAGCAAAGTTTGCATCCGCACTTGAAACAGCAAAACAGTACATTAAGGATGAATCCCGCCAGCATAAGTTCTATCTTGCGATTGATGTTCGCCAGTCTCGGTTGCGAGGCATTAAACCAATTTCCTCATACCAGGATAAGAAAAATCATTTGGATGAAACAGAAATTGAATGGGCACCTGCATCCATTCCTGTTTACGATCTTGAACGTCCAGTTGAAAGTAAAACCACTAGGGTTGACCGCTGGTTGCGTCGTTTACTCGATCTAAGTCTTCGTAACAAGCTCTTAAACTTTAAGGACAATCGTTACAGCATTCCCTTACAATGTCCTGAGTTAACACTGGGTAAACTTGAAGATGCATTGGCGAACCAAGAGGGTTTCTTATTTAAGGGGGTTGATAGCATCTCGCTAAAAGACGTCCAGCGTGACAATGAAAGCCAGCATATCAATCAATATGTTGATGAGAGCCTGTCCAGAAAACTATTGTTTAGTCCACTCGATACACCCTTATTGGAAAAGCGCTTAATTGAGGTTTACCGTGCCTCACGTACTGCTTTGGAAGAGGGCGGAGCGAATACACTATTTCTTGCGATCGGTTTCTTGGAATGGAAAGAATCAGAGCGATCAAAACGCACCTTTAAAGCGCCTCTACTGCTTATTCCTGTGCAGATCACTCGCGAGACCGCTAAAACAGGTTATCGCCTGTTTATGTATGATGATGAGCCTCGCTTTAATTCGACCTTATTACAATTATTAAGACAGGATTTTGAACTAGATATTTCGGGTTTAAATCCTTTGCCTACAGATGATTCTGGTATAGATGTTAATCAAGTCTTACATATTGTGCGTAAGGCTATTGTGAATATAGCAGGATGGGAGGTTAAAGCTGAGGCTGCCATTGGTCAGTTCTCATTTTCAAAATATTTAATGTGGCTTGATTTGTCTACACGAATGGATCAACTTAAAAATCAATCTGTAGTAAATCATCTTATTGAAACACCACGAGAACCATTCATTAAGCAAGATGATTTTCCGCAACCAGCTCAACTAGACCAACAATATCAACCGCAACAATTATTTACACCATTATCGTCTGACTCTTCACAGCTAGCAGCAGTGATGTCCGCCGCATTAGGACGTACTTTTGTACTTTCGGGCCCTCCTGGTACAGGTAAGTCGCAGACCATTACCAATATGATTTCACAATGTCTAGCAGATGGAAAATCCGTGTTATTCGTTTCGGAAAAAATGGCTGCTTTAGAGGTTGTCTATCGTCGTTTGACACAGATTGGTTTGAGTGAGTTGTGCTTGCAGTTACATTCTTCCAAAGCTCAGAAAATGGAGGTTTTGGATCAACTACGGGAAAGAGCACAGAAAAACAATGATCCATACTTTCTAAGTGCTCAGCCAAAGACAACTGAATGGCAGAAGCTATCGGACAGATTAATCCAGTCACGTGATGAACTGAATCAGCACGTAAATAACCTGCATACCGTACATGCGATTGGTTGGAGTCTGTATGCAGCAATGAGTGATGAACTTTGTTATCGGAATACACCACATTTACGGTTTCCTGAGATTAATATCGCGACATTGACATTAGAAAAGCGTGAATTGCTGAATAAGACTGTGACACAAGCGGTAAGCTTGCGTCAGCTAGTGAATGAAAATGCTAAAGACGTATTGGATGGTTTTGCGGAGGGCTTGTCTGAACCTATTTGGAGTCTGGCATGGCAGGAGCAATATCAGCTATTACAGGACCAACTTATCGGTCAGATACAGCAATTACAAAAGTCTATTTCTGCTTGGCAACAGGCTTTTGGATTCAGTGAGAAGCAAAATCTGAGTCTGGTTAAGCAGGATGTTTCGATTTTTAAGGCAATATCTAAACTAGTTCAGCAAACAGATTTAAAACTATTAAATACGATTAAAGATATCGATTTAAAAACCATTACCCAGACAAAATACTTAACGCAGGATCTTAAGCAACAGCGTTCTTCATTAGTAGGGCAATACCAATCTCAAATTTATCAAGCAGATTTAAGTCAAATGGGCTCTAAATGGCGTGAAGCAGAATCAAAAATGTTCCCATTTTCATGGTTCGCTAAATTCCAGTTGAGAAACTTAGTCAAGACCTATCAAGACTCGACTCAACGCCCAACAGCGTTGGCAGTTGCACATGACTTACCTATCTTGCAACATATCCAAAGCCAACAACGACAGTTTACTGAATGTGAAAAACAGTTAGCGAATGAGCTTGGTTCTTATTGGCAGGGTGAAGATAGCGCGTGGCAAAGTTTTGAAACTATTCACAATCAGTGGCAAGAAATTAAGCAGATAGTTGCGTCGTCAATTACCGATCAAGCAACTTTATTAAAAGCGGTAGAGTTCAGTAAAAATCATGATTTGGATGAACTGACGCAAAAGATAGCTCAGGTGGAGAATACATTCAGTCAATTGCTGAATGATCATGTACTGAAGGGTGATATTGAGATTACCGCATATTCAGATATTGATTTTAATGAAATTATCGAAAGACAACAGCAATTGCAGCAATATGGGCTAGCTTGGAGGCATTGGTTAAATTGGCAGGCGATTAAAAGCCAGCTTATTAAAAGTGGCTTAAAACCATTGGCATTTGAACTTCTGCATGCCCCACTGGATTTGGATGCTGCCCTAAAACGCCTGAATATTAATTTAGAGAGACACTGGATTACACATAAGTTTAGCCAGCATCCAGAGTTAAATCAATTTAACAGCCAACAACATGAACAGAAAATAATGTCCTTTGCCCAGCAGGATAAAGAACACCAACTTGCTGCAAGCCAGGAAATTATTCACCGTTGGAATAATATTTTTACAGAACAAAACCAGTACAAAGGGCAATGGACTGTTCTTAACAAAGAGTTGGGTAAGAAACGCCGTCATATTCCTGTACGAGAGTTGATGCGTCAAATTCCTGATGTTTTAGTTGGCTTGAAACCATGTTTATTAATGAGTCCATTATCAGTTGCCCAATATCTGGACACAGAAGCAAAATTTGATGTAGTAATTTTCGATGAAGCATCACAGATTCCTGTATGGGATGCAATTGGTGCATTAGCGAGGGGTAAACAGTCAATCGTGGTGGGTGATAATAAACAAATGCCACCAACCAGTTTCTTTGGTAAAGGCGATTCTGAAGAAGAAATTGATGAGGAGGTTACTGAAGATCTGGAGAGTATTTTAGATGAATGCCTTGCTGCTCAGTTACCAGAATTAGCTTTGAACTGGCATTACCGTAGTCGTTACGAAAGCCTGATTCAGTTTAGTAATCAGAAATACTACAAAGGTGGTTTATTTACTTTCCCTGCACCTGTTGCTAAGGACACAGCTGTAAAATTGCATGTGGTTGATGGAGTCTATGACAAAGGGGATACACGTACCAATCCGAATGAAGCTAAGGCAATTGTTGAATTCATTATTCAGCATTTACAGTCACAGTTAGGGCAAGAGAATCCTTTGACTCTAGGGGTGGTCACTTTCAATATGACTCAGCAGAAGTTGATTGAAGATTTACTGGATAATGAATTGGCAAATCATCCAGAGTTAGAGACATTGAGTAAATCAGGCATTGAGCATTTATTTGTTAAAAATTTAGAGAATGTGCAAGGGGATGAACGCGATATTATCGTTTTCTCAATTACTTACGCAAAAGACCGTGATGGCCGCTTATCTATGAATTTTGGTGCACTTAACCGTCAAGGTGGTCAGCGCCGTCTAAATGTAGCAATTACTCGCGCTCGTCAAGGATTACATGTTTTCTCGGCCTTAAGTCCAGAAGAAATTAATTTGGCACGCACCAATAGTGAGGGTGTAAGGGATCTAAAAGATTTCTTAGTTTTTGCTCGTAGTGGTCAGCTGCATTTAAATTATGTTGATCAAAACAAACAGCAGACTAAAAAAGAATTTGTACAGTACTTACAGAATAAGCTTCAAGAAAAAGGTTGGAGCGTGGACCTCGGAATAGGTCAGGGCGATAACTGTGTAGATCTAGCTATTAAAGATGACTTGCATGCAGATAGCTATATTGTAGGTATTCTAGTCGATGGTGAAAATTATGCAAAAGCAGCTACAGCAAGAGACCGTGATCAGCTCAGACCAACAGTATTAAATGGGTTAGGCTGGCAGGTATTATCAGTGTGGACAGTTGATTGGTGGCTGGATCCGGAGCAGAACTTAACTAAATTGGTAAAAGCATTAGAAGAGATCAAAATAAATCAACAGGTTGCTTAAATTGTCTGAAACCTTTGAGATGAAAAGCATGCTTTAAATCAAGTCATTGACGTGGGTTGCATAGTCCATGCGAGTCGTAAATTCCATGAACTGCTTGTGACGGGAAAAAGCCAGATGAATGAACAGGTATTTTTAAGGTCATCAGATTAAGCGTATTTTGATAATGAATAAAGCGCCGTTTGGCGCTTTATTCATTCTAGCTCTTAAATATTGCAAAATGCGATAATTGGTTTATACTTGATTTATAGCAAAATGCGATAAAATGTTATGCATGTGATCACCCACGCTCGAATTATAGAAGCAATGCACAAGTGGCCACAGGCTGAAACGGCATTAGATGGTTGGTATCGAACCATAAAGGCAAACGATCCGAAAGATTTTGCTGAGATGAAACAGCTCTTTCCAGCGGTCGATAAAGTTGGAAAGTTCCATGTGTTCGATATTGGCGGGAACAAGATCCGACTTATTGCAGTCGTGATGTATCAGGCGAAACGTGTGTATATCCGTCATGTCTTGTCCCATAAAGAATATGACAAAGGTCATTGGAAGGAAGGTTAGTATGAACGCGATGATTAAACAGGCCGTAGACCACTGGCACTACGTTGCACCATTGCTCAGCAAGCCAGAAAATGAAGAAGACTTTCATACACTTGTTGAAGCTTTAGATGAACTTTTAGATACCGTTGGTGATGATGAGTCTCATCCTTTAATGGGGCTTATTCATCAGCTTGGTGATCTGGTTTCTGATTATGAAAATGAGCATCTTCCTATGCCTAAAGGGGATGGTCGCGCTGCTTTGGCTTTTTTAATGGAGCAACATGGTTTAGGTCAGTCTGACTTAGCAGAGGTTGCAACCCAGTCTGTGATTTCTGAGATTTTAAGTGGTAAACGACAACTGAATATTCGTCATATTAAGGCATTGTCTGAGCGGTTTAATGTATCGGCAGATACGTTTTTCTAAAAGATAGGGCGCTGTGAGGCGCTCTATTAGTAATCAATTTGAATTTCTTGTTAGTCTTGATATTTCAATTTACAAAGTCTATGTGCCTATAATCGCTTTATTCCTTCGTTAAGAATCACAAAAACGGTAATAAATAAAAAAACACTATATAAAATTATCATTGAAATATTGCCCATTGTAGCTTTACGCAGTAAAGTTTTTTGCTTTTTTGCACTTAATAAAGTGAACCGTACCGAGTTTGTCTGAGACAAACTTTCTTGACGAATATGGCAACATTCTAACGCCACTTCAATATAGTGTTGCGTATAATTACACAATGAATAGCAAAGACATTATTAAGTGTCTAGAGCAGGAAGGCTGGTACAAAGTGGGAGATAAAGGCGACCATGAGAAATACAAGCATCCTGAAAAATCTGATCATGTTGTAGTTCCTCACCCGAGGAAAGACATGCCGATTGGCACTTTACGCAATATTTATAAACAGGCTGGTTGGGAGTGGAGGTAAATATGTTATATCCAGTATATGTTCATAAAGATGAAGATACTGCATACGGCTTAACTTTTCCTGACTTTGAAGGGTGTTTTAGTGCAGCAGATGAAATGCAAGATATTCAACGCATGGCGCAAGAGGCTGTAGAGCTTCATTTTGATGGCGAGGATTCAAAATTACCAAAACCATCAAGCCCTGAACAATGGTTGGGTGATGAGCGATTTCAAGATGGGTTCTGGTTGTTGATTGATATTGATACAAGCAAAATCAGTCCGTATCAATGTCAGTATGTCAGAGTCTTTGGTCAAACGTCTTGATGCTGTTGCAAAAAGATAGCATTTAAGTCGATCTGCCTTTTTGGCAAAAAAATTGCAGAATTAGCACTACACGATTAAGATCTTAAGAGAGCAACTACCCGTCTACATGGCGGTTTTTTTTGCGTAATTTATGAAAAATACCGATCTTCTTAGTGCTGATAAGAGATATGACTCGAAAGCTTTGAGAGAGCAGATAGAAAGAAAATCCACAAATGTTAAAAATCATGCTAGAAGATGAACTCTGGTTAAAATAGCCTAAGCAAACTGAAAAGGGGGAATTGTTTAAAAATCTCTCTGGTATAAGTAAACTGTCTTTATGAAAAGCATCATGCTGACTTTGATTCATAATAAGGGGAATTTAAAAGCTTTAGCATCACAGTTTGATTACTGGATTTTAGACAATAGTGTGAAGTTTAGCGCTTTGGTAAATCGATGAGCTAAAGTGTTGTAGTCCAAACTCGATCTGACAGTTACCCATTTTTTAGTGGGCCCGTCAGGTTAAATTTGAGCTGATTTTTTCTCAGCCCAAATTCGCTTCCAATTAAGTAATGTTTCAAGTGGTGTGCGACCACTGCACAACTTAATTTACTGTTCCCAACACTGGTATCAACTTTGGTCCAGCCATTCTTGCTTTACTAATAATCTCCACCAACTCATCATAAGTCAGTTCAAACTTGTCCTCACTATCAAAAACATACACCATGTTCTTACCTTTATGTTCAGGTGGCGTAGGTGGTACAAAGCGTTTCGGGACTAGGATCTGCGCAAGTTGCTCGTCAGTTAATTTAAATAGATGCATGTTTTTATCCTACTCTTGGTAAGTCAGACCATTTTGTTAAATACGATGGTGATCTAAGGTTTTGATTCATGTGCCATGAGGCTTCTTGATTGTTAGCAATGCCTAACGTGACGAGATTCTTCCCAAACCGTTCACTAATGGCTTCGATGGCATCGGATAGTTTTTCGCGCTCTTGCTTATGTGAATAGTCCGTGAATAGATCGGGCACAAACTTGGATTTATCTGTGATTTCGAGCAGTACGATTCCCGCCTTTTTATACTTAAAGCCTTTCTTAAATATCTGATCGATACCCTTCATCGCAGCCTTGGTGATAAGCAATAAATCATCAGTATGCTCATGCATCTGAACCACGATGTAAGGCGAGTAGCGCTCTGTCTTATCAAAGCGACTGGTTTGGATATACACGCCAATCATCTTGCAGATTGAGCCATCTTCCCGCATTCGTTTCACGGCTCTGGCCACATAAAGCCGAACCGAAGCTTTGATGTCATCCATTTCGTAGACCGGGTTTCCATATGAACGACTGCTGATGATTTGCTTCTTCGCTACAGCATCATCACTCAGGTCGATACAAGAGAGGCCCTGTAGCTCAAGCACCGTCTTTTCCATCACGATACTGAACTGTTTTTTGATTTCTTTAGGATTGGCATTGATCAGATCTAGAACGGATTGAACACCCATAGCATTGAGCTTCTTACAGTTCTGTCTGCCGACGCCCCAAACCTCAGACACATCAACCTGCGCGAGTAGCGTTTCTGTAGAGCATGGGTCCATATGCACAAGATTACATACCCCATTGAAGAACTTATTCTTTTTGGCAAGATGATTGGCAATCTTGGCTTCAGTTTTAGAGCGACCAATGCCAATGCAGCAGGGTAGTCCCAACCAACGCCAAGCCTTAGCTCTCATATCCTGCGCATAATCGGTCAGGTCAAACAGATGCTCATAAGCTGTGAGCTTCAGAAAGCATTCATCAATGGAATAGACCTCTTGGTCTCCTGGTGCAACATAGTCCCCAAGCAGCTCCATAAAGCGCTTAGACATTTCGCCATATAAGGAGAAATTACTCGATAGCACCTGAATGTTATGTTGTTTGATCAGATTCTGAATTTGAAATACAGGCACACCCATCTTGATGCCTAAGTCTTTCGCTTCCTGACTTCTGGCTACAGCACAACCGTCATTGTTGCTGAGCACAATGGTTGGGCGATCATTCAAGGCAGGATTAAACACACGCTCACACGAGACGTAGCAATTATTCACGTCGACTAACGCGAATATTTCATTTTCACTTTGCATGGTTATTCTTCTTGTTATGAGCGGTGATAAATACGCTTTAAATTAAAAGTCACCACACCCCAGATTGAGATGGTCTGACTGTCATCAGGAATGATGTGATTGTAATTCGGATTCTCAGCCTTCAACCAAAGTTCTGGAAGAGGATAATCTTCATCTCCAAATATCTCTTTGATTTCAGACTTGGACATCTTATTGGTGATCATCAGCCGCTTAATAGTCGAGGCACTATTATCAATCAAGGCAACCACGATATCGTAATGCTTGGCCTCAATACTACGATCGACAATGATTGGATCATTGATCTCAAAACCAGCATCAAGCATAGATTCACTGTCTACATAGGCAATGAAAGTAGAAATAGGGTTATGAATCAGAAATTCATTCAGATCGAGCGCTTTGTCTTGCTCATCCTTGGTGCTGAAGGCTGGACCAGCAGGGATGCGCTCTAAAGAAACGGGAATAGAGACTTTGGATTTTGGTAGTACAGCAGTAAGCCCTAATTTCTCAACAAGCTCATTTTGAACAGCGATTTGTTCAAGCATGGTATTGATGGTAGGGCTTGGCTTACCCTCTGGACCCATGAGCTCTTGTAAAGATGACCATGCGTCGTCAGAGAAGTAGATAGGCAACTTCTTAGACATGTGATACTCCTACGCTACGAGGCGTGTTTGGAAGCAGAATTTGTCTAAATAGGATATTACTAACAGTGTTTAAAATTCAAATTTAAAAAGTTGTGGATAAACAAGGATGCGTCAGAATAAGACGTTTTGTTTCTGCTCATCGCGTGGAAAAGTGACGAATTCATCAGGCATTTGAAAGAAATATTCATGCGCATGTTCATGATCTGCTGTCAGCCAGTCTTTTCTGTACTGCTCTGGAATAACGATGATGGATCGCTTCTCATCCTTCGGTGCATGGAATTGCTTCATAAAGGGGTGATGATCAGAATTGATGGTTAGCATTGAAAAGGAACGCACTTTATTACCGTCAATCACCGCATCATCATAGATCCCTGCAACAGTGAAAGGTTGATCATCTTTACGCTTAATGGTGTACCAGTGTGGCTTACCATTAATGTATTTGGGTTCGTAGAACTCTTGCACAGGCACCAGACAAAACTTGCTGTACTTCCAAGCATGTCGAAAGCTAGGCTTATCTGCTACAGACTCAGTTCTGGCGTTATAAGTATGACTGCTGAACTTCAATTCTTTCGCCCAGCTCGGTAGTAATCCAAACTTTGCGATATCAAGTTCTAAATGTTCTGAGCCATTCAAGATGATTGGAGCATGATAGGAAGGGAATACATGGTCCTTAAGTTCAAGATCAAACTGGCTGGTATCGACACCCAAGAGGGTCAAATTTCTTTTGCTTGGGAAGAGGTAATTTGAGCACATAGCATAGTCTATTTATTTTCATTATTATGCTTCAACAATACATCATGATAAAGACAAAATGAATATTACAAAAATTATTGCGGGGATCATCATTATATTCATGTTCGTAGGATTATGGGCGGCGAATGCATCCAAAACACGAAATATCGATCCAGAATGTAGCTTTGAAGATGGAAGTGAACAATGCCATGGATATTTGTATGCAAAGTACAATCAGCTAAAAAGTATTGATCAATGTGATGATGATCCAGAGATGAAAATCAATAAAGTCTTCATAGAGGGCTGTGAAAGCTTTTTTAAGAAAGCCCTCATGTGAGGGCTTATTCTATTTTTTAACTTGTGGTTTTGGTGGTGCTGGTGGGCGTTGAGGAATGATATCGCCACCTCTAACATTTGTAGTATTTGGAGGAGGGGGTGGTGGCGGAATATTTGTTGATCTAGCCATATTCTTCCTAAATTTTAATAATTAAGTAAATAAAACCTAATATACCTGTGAGCACCAATAATGCATAGGTATTCGACATAATTTTTAAAAGCCAGCGCTGTCTATAGATGTTATTGTCTCTAATTACTGTCGCACACTGAGAGTATTGCTCAACTAGATAAATAGTAAACATTTCATTTACATACAAATGCATTTCTTCATCTATATTTGATCTAAGAATATTATTTGCCGTATGCTGTTTAAAGTGATTCTCTAGAGTATTTCTATAGTTTTCCATGTCACTTGGGGTGTTTGTCCAGCTGTCTTGCTTGATATGCGAAAGGCAAACAAAACCATAAAGAATATAGCCCAAGAAAATCACCATTAACTGCCAGAAAAAAATACACAACGTCAAAACGAATTCAGAATTTAAGATCAACGTATCGAACATTGTGATGTTTGCAGTTATGCACGCAGTAATCAAAACAGCATAAATTGCCATTCTTGAGTACAGTTTTTCTTTGAAGTCAATTTGAAAGTAATACTCGGACTTGTATATCTCTAATCTTTTTTCTAGATCCATAGCTAACTTCTTATTAAGCTTAAAACGGAATAATTATTCTTGAATTCTGAACATCCAGCCTTTTTATAGAATGGCTCACCATATTTGATTGTGTCTACGATGTAGAAATAGAACCATGTTTTCATTAATAACTATCTGTGAAAGTATTATTGGTAAAATTAAAATTATTTTGAA
The DNA here is from genome assembly GCF_054112845.1 of Acinetobacter sp. NigerLNRRAM0016. Taxonomy (NCBI): domain Bacteria; kingdom Pseudomonadati; phylum Pseudomonadota; class Gammaproteobacteria; order Moraxellales; family Moraxellaceae; genus Acinetobacter; species Acinetobacter sp. NigerLNRRAM0016. Next base: position 515 of record NZ_JBSYVT010000029.1, on the reverse strand, counting down.
AAATCTCTAAGACTTTTAGGTCTTTAAAGTGCTGTACTGCACCATGGGCACCTCTAAATAAATTACATGCGTTAAAATTGAAAGCATTACAATAATTAAAAAGCTCATCTGCAAAACACCAAGGTATATTTAATTTGAGTAATAAGTGATCTTTTTCATAGTATTCAAAAATACGCTCTAAAGAGAAGTCCTTAGGCTTAGTTTGAACTTCATACTTTGGATTAATAAAGTTTGCAATTTCTGGAGATATTTTGGAGAGTGTTAAAAGTCCATTTTGATGGGATATATGATTGTTTATGGACTTGGGAGGTTCTATAACTTTAATAATTTTAGGATCTAGTTGAGTATTATTTAATATCCATACACTAAAAGAACCAGATTTAGTTTCGTATTTATTGCTTTCACTCATTGCGCCCATACTAGCAAAATAGCATGCTGTTAAGATATTTCTTGACCAATCAAGAAAGCTGGTCTCTAAACCAAAGTGTTGAGCAAAGGTTGCGACTTCAATAAAT
>NZ_JBSYVT010000028.1:0-44810 GCF_054112845.1 Acinetobacter sp. NigerLNRRAM0016 | reverse complement strand
CAAACCACAGACCTACCTTAAACCCATAAAACAACATTGATAAATTTGTAATTTCAGCATTTGAGTGAACATAAGTCATAAGAAAACTAAAAAAGAATAATCCAATTACAAATTTCCAAATGAAGATATGGACATTTGTTTTTTTCATCTAAATTCCCTTGAGCAAGCCTTATCGCATGGTTGTTTGGAATGTCGCATAGTTAATTAGAACTCACACCAAAATAATGAATAAAACACCCAATACCATGAGGAAACATAAAAAGGCGAATACATATAGGAACAGGTAAAAAATAACTTTAAAAAAATAATATAGTTTGTTCCTAAATATTCCTTACCTGTTTAGTGATTAAGGCGCTTTAAAATTCAATTGGATTTTATAAGTGTTCAAGACATCTGCTATAACAGTACCTTCAGGGATCTCAATCTTATCCCCTACTTTGTATGTGTTCACAAATTGCCAAAACACCGCTTTTTCTTGTGGATCTAAACGAGAAAGGATGTATAGATAAGCAGATTCAAGCTGTTGTTGGCTTGCATAGCTATCTACTGATACTACTGGCGTAGTTGCGAAGTTATAGTTCAATTCATCAAGAAGAGCTTCATATACAGTCGTACTTGCATACTTGCTGTATTTACCCTTGTTTTCAGGAACCGTATAGCCGTGGTTGTAATTGATCATACGAGCAACGTAACTGGCCAATAGTTCCGAGTTTTTAGGGTTTTGCTGTAAATAGTCTTCCAGCTTGGATTTATCAGCTTCGTGCGCCGTTAAAACCACTTCCCCGTTATTAATAACATTCAAGTTAAGTTTAATGCTCTTAATTTTACGAGGCGGTTGTTCAAATTCCGCACCATTAAAGCGATGTTTAACATTGATATAGTATTGTTCAATTGCATTCGCTTTAACTAAGGGAATTGGTGAAGATGATACAATTGGAGTTTGTGAGACTTTAACGGTTGTGTTGTTGGCATAGAGGTGTGCTGATAGCGAGATTGTACCAATCAGTAAAGCTAAAGTACGTTTATTAAATACCATTTTAAACTTTTCCAGTGAAATAGTCGGTGTTATTTGTGAGAACCAGTTTTACTTTTAAAACTACTTCTAAGCTGTCTTTACAAGATTATACTATTTTTAACATTGCATCACTAATAGTCCTTAAACATTTTTAGTTAATTCGTATCAATCACCGTTAAAACTATCTAATATGTTTAAGAAGTTTAAGCACCCTTTAAAATTTGTTGTGTATTAGGTTTATGGAAACGATTTTAAATTCCTTTTTGTTAAAGTCCATAATTTATTCATTATTGTTTTATATAGTGTATAAGTTTGTTTTTGCTTTATGTGGCGTATTTCGCAAACCTAAAACTAAAGCCAAAAAGAATTCAAAAAAAGGCTATCGTAAGCCTCAAAAGAATCAGGAGCTTGTATCTAAAAAAGTCCTTACAAAAGACGAGATTATAATGCTTGATGCACTAGAACAGGTCATTCCATCACGCAACATTTTGGTGCAAGTAAGCATGAGTGCTTTTATGACCACGCAAAACATAAGTACCCGAAATCAGTTTTCTAGGCTTTACGTGGACTATTTGATTGTTGATGAAGACTACAATCCTATATTATCTATTGAGCTTGATGGGCATTATCATAAATATACCCAGGATAAAGATAAAAGGCGTGACGAGCTTTTGAAGAGTGCTGGCATTCCTGTCATTAGGTTTAAGGAAATTCCCGACATAAAAGTTATAAGAAAAACCATTTCAAGGTATATTTAGGTATAAATACGATTAACTCTAATTGATTTTAATAATGTAAATGTGTAAAAATGGTTTTGTCGTAAGAGATATTTTGAATTAATTTTCAAATATATTTCTAAAGGTTTAATCATGAATAACTTAACTCGCAATACTGGAACTAATGACATGTTAAATGTATCAAAACCAGAAAATGTTGCTCAAATGTCACCTGTTGAACTTCAGAATTATATTGAAGAACTTCAACAACAACTAGTCGTTAAAGAAAATAAAGCTTTTCACGATGCTGTTAGTGCCATTAATGCAATCATTTCAGAAAAAATTACTGCCGATGGTGTTGTGGACATCCATACACTTAGCGAATATCTAAAAAACAACCACATTGATACCACAAAAGTTGAGCCTGTAAGACGTCAAAAACGTAAGCTTACGCATGAATGGGTTCACCGTGAAAACAACAGCTTACGTTGGGCTGGTCGCGGTCAAGTAATTAAATGGTTACGTGAAGAAATGATTGAAAAGGGTTTTGATCCTACAGATAAAGAAGCAGTACGTAGTTATTGCGAACAAAATCTAGACCTTAAAGAGATTTAATCTTTAAAACTAGTGAAACCACCGTAAAAGGTGGTTTTTTTTTGCCATTATATAGTGTCGTTAAGCGATACCCTATTCTATTAGCTTTCAGCCGATAACAAGAAAATTTGCAATTGGTATATACTTAAACCGTTTTTATAAAGGTCACGTTATACAACGGACTAGTTTTAGTTAAATTTTGGTATATACATTATAAGTATATGTGACTATACCTTTGCTTATGTTTCGCTGGAGGCGATTAAATGTCATTCAAAACTCTATTATTAACTGGCTTATTATCTGTAGGTTTGGTTTTAGTTGGTTGTAGTAAAAAAGAAGAATCAACATCTCAATCAAAACCTATTCAACCAGATGAACAAATTGACAAAGTAGATCCATCTGCAGACCTACAAGCAGCGCGTGAAGCTTATGTCGATAATGAAAAACCTTCAAAAGTTGAGGGCCACGATTTTGATGCACATCAAAAAACTGCAGAACAAAATCCACCAAAAGAGGACGAGCAAAATGATATGTCTTCTATGCTGAACGCTGCAGCTGCAGATGCTCAAAAACAAGCAGATCAAAACAAATAACAGCACATAAGCTTGGTACATCTTTAAAGGGGATTCGTTATCCCCTTTTTTAATGCGCCTTTAAAATACTTTTTAAATTCCCTTATTAAAACTTAACTAAAACAGTGATTCATTTTAACTAAAAAAACTTTATACCCCACGACTTAGTTATAATTAACCAGTTAAAACGTAATTAGATAAATGCGTTAAGGAGTATTAAAAATGGCATATGAATATAACTCGCAAGATAAGCGGTTTGAATTCCCTAATCCCTACCGAATAGAAAACATTTTTAAAGTGATCGGTGCCATCGTTTTTATGCTGGCTGGCCTAAGCTTAATTTTCAGTGCAAAAGGTCTATTCAGTAACGGTGTATTTGTTGCACTACCACCGCTTATAGTTGGTCTAGCAATGTTCAGTTATGGCGCTCTACTGCTGACCACAGGCTTATCAAACCTAAAGTTCTACTTTGGTCGTGATCAACCAGCCGGACTTGCACAGGAGTTATCCATTCAAGAAACTGGTGCTTATCCTGGTGCAACCGATATTAAAGAGATCCTACGCCAAAGCGCTTTGATTTATGAAGAACCAAAAGGCTCAGTGAACGGGATTCTATATTCACTGTTCCCTAATCTTATTTTTTCGCCATTATTCATCCGTAACGCTGCAGAAGCTCAATTTCAAAATGCGATTGTTTTTCTGATTACCTTAGTGAGTGCTCTAATCGCGTATGTGGGTGCATCACCCAATACAGGTGCTTGGCTTGGGATTGTTTACAACGCCATTATTTTGATTGTTTTATTGCGTCCTATGGCTAATCCGAACTCAGGTGCACAAGAAATTGGTTTATCTAAAGTCATTGGTTTGGTTTTAGTCGCCATTCTTGGACCTGTATTGGTTCCTATCCTTACCCAACATGCAGTTGCACCTATTTGGTTGCCAAGCATGGATAAAGCAATTTTTACGTTAATTGCAGCGCTGATTGCGATTGCGATATTCTTCTTGGCCGTGATTGCTCAAATGGTAAAACAGCCACCACAAGCCAGTGCTGGAGTCGTTCAGGATAGTTTGAGTATGAATTGCCAACCAATGCAATTGTTTGATGAACTTGAACGCCATCTACAAAAGAATTGGGAAAGTGCTATTCCTAACAGAATCTATTCACGCCAGTTGCCAGTTATCAACTCTCGCAGTAAAAACGGTGCTTTTGAGGGTGAGATCTTAGAAGAAACTCAACCAGTGCCAATCAATACCCTTCGTGATATGACATTGAGCTCATGCTTCAAAGAAGAAAAGTATCGCTGGTTAGCCATCCTCAATAGTTTTGGATTGTTAAGTTTTATTGCTTCAGTCGTATTAATGACTATTTTTGCCAAAGGTCTATATAACGGAAGCTATCTGGATTTTAGCGACTTCACTTATGGTTTCTTTGGTGTATCGATGTGGATCTTAGGGAAGTTTTGTTTTGAGCACGGTAATTACCTATGGAGCCGTTTTGACTTTGTATCAAAACTAATATGGGTTGAGGCTAAAGGTAGCTATCAATTGTCTCAAATGAACTTTGGCCGTTACCTTGACGACAGCGTGAAATCACAAAAAGAAGTCATCAATGTTGAAACCATGACGTTACGTGTCTGGTACGCTGAAATTAGCACAACGACCTTCGGTAAATATCAAAACCGTGCGATCTTGAGCATGACTGCTTGTACTGATGATGCTGTTGTACTGAAAGAGCATTTAGCCGACTTTGCCAAAAGCCAAAGCATTGTGGTTGCCCCAACGTCTGAAGTAGATATTAACCGCATGTCATCTATGAACCAGATGAATAGCGCAATCAATAAAAGCTCACCAAGAACACATGGTACACATCTTGGATTGATGAATAACCCTGAAACACACAGTCAGGATCTATCAGATCAAGTACCCGTGATCATCAAACCGAAAAAGAATATGTTTTGTGTGAAATGTGGTGAACCACTTCAGGACAATATGCTGTTTTGCCCTCAGTGTGGTACCAAAAAAGAAAGTTAATCGTTAAAAAAATAAAGGAGTGGATTACGAATGTGGTCCACTTTTTTTTGACATCAAAAAAATAATTAGACTTCTAAAATTAAGAGTTTAATTGAGCATTGACATATTCTTCGACAGAAAATCCCTTTACGCCAGTTTCTATAAGTGCATGCACAAAGTCTGAGAACGTCACTGGAATGTACCCTACTTTGAATAGTGCCTCATTCAACTCTTTGTACTTCAGAAAAACTTCTTCTTTATGTTTTTTCTTCAGCTTAAACGTGGACGGCAAATCTGCCACTTGCAGATCTTGAATTTTGATTGGGTTGTTCATAGCGTACCCGGTTGCTTAAAAGTTGCGAATTTAAACTATTGTAATGTGAAAATTAAAAAATGCAGAATAAATCTGCATTTTATTGTTTCATTTTTTTAAGATCTATTTGATAAACAGATGCTTAAATTAGTATTCTCAACCAAAAGCCAATTAATAGCGGATTAACCAAAATCAATCCGTTTCTTATTGGTATGTTTAATGTGTTGCTTCTGGCGTACCAAATGCATCAGGACTTTGCGGTTGATATTGTGGTTGCTCACCACCACTTTGTTGAGCTTGACCAGGTTGACCAGCTGGAGTAGTAGTCTTACGTAAAGCTAAGTCCTTCATGATGTCTTGACAAGACATGCCCCCTGTTTCGTATAAGTTGTACGCAACAGGATCTTTTTTAGGATCTGGCGGTACACACTCCAATTCAGGTTCACTAGCAGTTGCAGAATCGGCATTCATTTTGTCCAGTTCGGTAGAAATCAATGTCAGATCGATGTCACTTGGCGTAATTGGACGACTGCTGATCTGCAAGCGATAAGTCATAGACGGCGTTAGCAGCGCATATAGTTCGCGGATCTGATTGGCCATAAGCGCAGGATTTTTCATTACGATTTTTTGGCATAAGAAAAGGTGCACGTTGTTCGGGCTACAAACACTTCCTTTACGCTGACTTGATTGTGGGTTTTGGGCATCCACTTTCAAGGGGTAGACTTCAATGTAAACTTCATACGGCGTATCTGGCTTAAATTGGAAGTTCTGCAAACTAGAAACGACAGTTGAATACGGTTCTGACGTATCTTGTGCATGACAGAATACTTGTGGTGCGTTACAGTCAAAGTTACGACTAATACGGTCGATAATTTCATTGCGCTGAGCAGCCAATTTCATACTTTCTTCTTTTACTCGTCTTGCAACTTCACTCTGCAGTCGAGCTTCAAGTTCAACATCGCTTTGTTGTGGACGTTCAACTTCGATGTTTTGATTGCCAAAAATAACCACAGCAACTAACAAAAAGAAAAGAACACCACCGCCAATCAAGATTAGCTTTTTATGCTTAGCAAAAAAGTTTTCATCAATGTCTACTTTTTTGCCCTTTTTTGCTGTTTTGGCCGGCTGTTCAGGCTCACTTACATGTTCATCATCGGGTTGGGGTTTGAGCGCTTCTTCAGCTTCCTTCCCGATGTTGTCCATATCATCTGGTTCGTGATTACTCATTTATTCACCTATTCAATTATTTACTTGATTTAGCTTTTGTAGAGGTCGATTTAGACTTGGCTTTCTTTTTACCACGTTGAACTGGCTCACCGTTGTTGTCGTATCCACTTGCACCACAGCTAAAGCAATCCCATTTAAACTTACGTTCACCACGTAAATTAAATGCAGACTGAATCATGGTCTGACCACACTCAAAACACTTGGCTTCGTTGCCAGTGCGAGATTTTGTAAGTTGGGTATCTGGTGATCCATCTGGCAATATGTCGAAATAACGTTTACATGATGCAGCTTCACAACTGTATCGCTCTTCGTAAACACCAGGTTCTTTGCGGTACTTGGTATGTATAAGAGGCTTTTTACAGATACATGGATACTCTGTTTTGGTCACTTGGAATCTTGGCTCGTAGTTAGGACTACCATCAGGGAACACCTCTAATGGACCCGACTTACATTTTTTGCCTTTCAGGTTTGGATTGGATTTTTCACAAGAAAAGAAGTGATACGGCTTACCTGAAGAAGTTGAAATACCTTTTAACTCACGCAACCAACCGCCACACCCTTCAAGCTGACATTTGTATGTATGGTTACGGCGATATTCGTCAAAATCAGGAACCAAGTTACCGCTTTCGTCATTTGTAGAACGGTATGTTTCTTTACAGGTGCCATCTACGAACGCACGTTGAGAGCACTCAAAAAATACAGATTTATCAGTTGTAACCTGAGTCAGTGTTTTGCCACATAAACATAAATGAGTAGTTGGCTCACGTACAGTTGGCTTACCCGGTTCATCTTTACCATCAACATTTCTGTTTGGCGCTGAACTTTTGCATGAATTACATGACCAGTAGACCGATGTTGTTTTGTCGCGATTGGTACCGATTTTCGGCAACATGCGTCCGTCATCACAGTTATTACATTTGTAGATAGGGAATGAATCAAGCCAATGTTTTGAGAACTGTCCTAATTCACTTTCAATCCCTAAATGGAACTTTTGGAGTTCTTGTTTGTAATCGGCATCACCAGTAGCGATTAGATCCAGTGTTTCTTCAATTTCTTTGGTGTAAAGCGGATCTGCAAAACTAAACTTACCTCTAATGTTTTGAATCAAGGTCAATCCATGCGGTGTAACTTCAATTTTCTTTTTAACAAGCTTGATATAGCCGTGCTTGATTAAACGTTCAAAGATTGATTGATAAGTACTAGGACGACCAATTCCTTTTTTCTCAAGTAATTTGACCAATGATGGTACGGTGTAGCGTGAACGTGGTTTGGTTTTGGTCGCGATAACTTTACCAGCAATAACATTGTGGTTTTGACCGACCTCAATATCCATAGGTAGCGTATGTTCAGGTTCTTTTTCTGAATCTTCTTCACCGTCCACGTATTCAAGTGCATTTTCATCAATACTGTAGGTCTTTAATAAACCCAACCAACCATCTTCCTTTAAGATACGGCTAGAAGCTTTGAATTCAGCATCTTTAGTAATGCTTTCACCATCTACATTGAGCGTGACATCTTTATAGACACCTACAACGGATTTAACTTCGTATTCAGCTGGAGCCATTTGCGATGCAACAGTACGCAACCAGATTAGACGGTATAGATCCTTTTGAACTTTGTCCTCACCAGCTTCAAAGGTAAAGAAGTCACTAGGACGAATACATTCATGTGCTTCTTGAGCACCATCGCGAGATTTGGCTTTATTGCCGATAATCGCAATGCCCTCTCTCTCACCAAAAGCTTCTAGAGCTTGCATGCCCTCAGGCGAAATTACGGCAGCATCAGTACGATGGTAAGTGATATAACCACCTTCATATAACTTTTGCGCTGCATCCATAGTTTGTTTTAGATCCAAACCAAGACGCGCTGCAGCTGCAGCTTGCAGATCAACAGTAATAAACGGCGCTGGAGCACTACGGAAAGATGGCTTAGTTTCAACACTGGTAATGGTTAAGTCTTTTTTATCAATTTCGCTTTGTAGACGGGTAATTGAAGCTTTATCTAACCACTGGTTATTGTGCACATCCTTCATTTCAGGATTAAGCCACTTAGAAAAATCCCATTTCGCAGCCCAACCTTGTTTTAGAGTTACTTCAAGGTTGTAATGTTCATGTGATTTGAAGTTTTTCAGTAGATCTTCTAAATCACCAAGCACAACGAGTACGGCAGATTGAACACGGCCAACAGGAAATTTGCCTTTTAAAATATTTGAAATTGGCTCATACAAGTAAAAACCGATCATACGGTCAAGGAAACGGCGTGTTTCTTGAGATGCCACCATACCTTGATCCAGCTCTTCACCATTTTGAAGTGCATTAGCGATCGTAGTTTTATCAATAGCGTTATATTTGACGCGAATATACTGATCGTCAGATAAGTTCAGGATACGTTTTAAGTGATATGCAATGGCTTCACCTTCACGGTCCAAGTCAGTTGCGAGGAAAACCGTATCTGCATTTTTAGCAGCCTGTCTTAATTCTTGAACAACGCGTGTTTTATTTTGAGATATTTCGTATTTAGGAACAAAGGCTGGATATGAGAAACCGATCTCATGATTAGGTAAATCACATACATGGCCAACTGAAGCGCGTACAACGAATTCGTGCGGATACAGGTCATCCAAGATATGTTGAATTTTTTCGACCTTTCCGGGTGACTCTACTATGAACAAACTACTCATTAAAATTCATCCAATTTTTAACTTTCTTTAGTAATAATTACTGAAGTTAATCTAGTAATGGTTTAAGTATATACAATTTTAAAATGTTTAAATAGGTTTAAGGGTTGATAAACAAACACTTTTAAGGGCTTATTTCTTAATCTTTAGTTGGATGAACATTTCAAGTGGTTAAATTACTTCCTGTTTTCAATAATCTACGCGAAAAAAGACAACAATATTTATCTAAAATTATGGGAAAAAATGGCTTAATTGTTTGAAAATGCACTGTTTAACCGTCACAAATTAAAATTCCAAAAATATTATTTAACGAATTAATGTTGTACTATAAAGGTATCGTTTGTTTTAAGCTAAAACCATGATTAAAAAACTTATAGTTTTAAGCACCTCATTGTTAATCATCGGGTGTTCGTCTACGCCACAAGAGAAACGCTTAGATCAATACCTTGAAGATACGAAAACTGATGCAAAGGAACGTAGTATTGACTGGTATTACAAACATGATTACGAGCGTAGTAATGTTTTAAATATTTGTTATTCCATTTATATAGATTCTGCTAAGAAAGCTGGTTATTACAGCGATGATGTTAGTGATGGCCGAGAAAAGTATTTAGACGATAGCGTACAAAAAGAAATGTACGCCTCAAATGACGAATGCAATAAGGCATATAAGGCTCAGGATATTCTAGATAACTTTGTTGCAAGCAATAGCCTTCCACAAGAGTCTTATGAAGACAAGTTAGATCCACAACAAGAACCAAATTCAACACCAGAAGTATCACCTGAAGTACCAGAAGTGTCACCTGAAGCACCAGCAAATGAACCAGTCGCCACAAAACCACCAACACTGGAGGAATTAACCAATGCGAATCCGCAATAATGCGCTCATATGCCCAGGCCAATTTTTGATTCGATCTGCATTCTTTTTGCCCTAGCCATTTTACCTATAATAATTATTGGTATTGGCATACAGCTCAAAGAGAATTACGAGCGTAAGAAGCTCACTCAAAGCTATATGGATCAGCACTAAAGAAATGCAATAGGCAATAAAAAAGCAGCGAAATCGCTGCTTTTTTTATTTCTAATGAAGTTTACGAATAGGTTGAGTATAGGGGGAATCTTCTACTCGATGCACATGCATTGAATTGGTAATGTTCATTAAAGGTGAATTACTAGCCACTGAATGAGTCGTTGATGCTTTATGTGTGCGGTAGTTATTCAAAAACTGATCTACTACTGGCACATTGTTAGGCAATATTCCGATTTCGCGGTTAGTAATTTTAATCGTTTCTATTTGGTCTACATGGCTCATAACTAAGTCCACTACAATGATTAAAACTATGAGCATAATTATAGCTTAAAATTGAAGAAATTCCATTTTGGGATTTAATATTTGGTTTTTTTATGCACAGGTTTTTGTGGATAGTAGTGGGTATAAATGGCTAAGTTGCTGATTATTTAAGCTTTTAACATTGATTAAAAATTAATCAAAATAACGAAAAATAGAGTAAAATATGGAGAAATATAGCAGAAGCTATAGAAGAAAAAACAGGAAATGTCAAAAAAAGGGCAAAAAAAAACTATTAGAACAATCTCAGTCTAATAGTTTATTAAATAGGGTAATATCCCTTGATTCGTAATATAACCGATCTCTAATAAGTTTTAAAGCTTTTTTAATCATATTCACGGAAATTCCACAAACTATTATCTCATGCTGAACAAAAGTAATGATTAAGCCCTATACTCAGCTCTACCCTGATATATTGCAGATTAGTTAAACTGTTGTTTAGAAATCGCAAACAATATGATGTTATATTTGAGCAAGGTTAGAATTATGTATGAAATGTGAATGCTTTAAAAACTGATATATATTATCAACTTTTTAGAGTTTTACGCCTTATAGAATACATACAACTTGTTAGAATGCCTTATACTAATTAGCCACCCTCACACACCTTTTATGGAAGACCAGTATAGTGAAAGATTCAATCTTTGCTGATGTTATATCAAAGTTGAATGCGGAAGTTTTTACGCAAAAAGCTGGTCGCTTATACCCTCCTGTCAGTCAATTATTGGCACTGGAGAAAAAGTTAGCATTATGTACAGCATCATTGGTTAAAAGCGAAGACATTCCAGACTATAAACAGCTAGAACGCCTGTTTTGGGATAACGTAAATCATACCTATGGCACTGGTTATTTTGCGGAGATTCCTAAGTGGGGTTCCAACATCTTTATCCCATTACAGGTATGGGAAAGTGTGTTACAGCCTTATGCATTGTTCTATAAAAATATGAACCCTGAGTTTAACTTTTATGACTTTGCATTTACGACTGCAGCGTTGAGCGCTTGGCGGTACAGCCAACCCGTGCTAAAGCTTGAAAATGATGTATATCGCACCCTATTGAATGATGAAAACGGTCGCTATGTCGATGGTCATTTGCTGAATTACTACTTTCAGTGGACCAACTTTATTCATACACCAGGTCTAGGACACAACGACAAACCTTTATATGGTTTTTTCGCGCATCAAAACGAAGTTTTGTTTAACGGAAACAACGTTAAAGTACTGATCATCGTGTTTTGCTATGAAGATACTGAAGCCAACATATCTGATGAAGATCCTTTAAGCTTAACCTCTAATTGGGGAGACTATGTGGTTTTAGAGTATCGCACGGATACTATTAAAACCATTAAAGATAGTTTGATTGGTACCAACCTTAAAGGTAGTCCTGAGCTATTAATCTTACTTGGTAAAATGCTTAGCTTATTTAATTTTTCTATTCATCCTAAAACTGACATCTACAATCACCGTGGCTACCTGATGCAACCCACGTATAACGATACGATTGATTCATTTCTCAATAGTTATAGAAAGCACAAAGGTATGCCAGTACGCCGTGGCGTAGGTAAATCACCCTCTAGCAATCAACGCCGTGAAGTCCTCTATCATGTCCACGCACCAAGTTGTCCACGCCTGTTTGATACTGGTCTGAACACTGGTTTTGTGTCGCGCATGCACAAGAGTAGCCATATCGCTAATGACCATTTTAATACACTACATTGGCTTAAAACTGATACTGGCTTAAAACTAATTTCAGGTAGTTTATATACTCAAGAAACCGAAACTAAACTTATTAAATCAATTCAAAATTACTTTTATGGTAATAATACTTAAAGGTTTTCATTCTTTTTTCCTTAAACCTGTTATATAATTTTAATACCCATTTCAATCAATGAAGTATTATGCGTTTCGAGTTCGATCCATCATTTATATCTCATGTTGCAGTACGATTAGATGGCACTTCCTTAAAATCATTTTTAGACAACCTTGGAAACGTATCTTTTCAAGAAGCTGAAAGTTATTTAAGCAATCTAATTAAAGGGAATTATGAGCAAGACGAGTTTACTGTTGGCTTGAAAGTTAAACCTAAAAACTACAATCAAACAGAATTATTAGGGCATCTTTATAAAAATAGTGCCTTTCAATCGGTTTCAACTGAAGTATCGGATCTCAACACCCAAAACATGCACAATGACATAGCTCAATTCGTTCAAAGCTATGCCAATGTTGCAGATCTTCAGTACAACAGTTATTTCTTGGACAAGCAGACGTTTAAGCATGAAAAAACGTTAGATAGCTATATCTTCACAGAATTAATGCTGCAGTTCACCAACAATAATACCGTGAAGTTTCGTGTGGACGGCGAATATGTCACAGTGATTAATGCTGAGCTAACCTCTAAATACATCTATTTTAACGACAACAAGAATAAGCGGATCTGTAAGTTTTTAAGTAAAAATATGCATCCAGCTTATTTAGAGTCATTCTTAGAGCAGATGCATATTATTAAAATTGATTCTGAGCAGTACTTTTATAATGCAGTCGTGAATAACACAATAAGTTATGATGCTGACGTTAACGCCTTTATGGACCAATCCCAGAATTTTTTAAATACCCTTGTGAAAGGTTATAAAAAACTGATCTTAAACAACGTGCGATTTAATCTTTACGAATTCTTAGAAGACGACCTTGAAAGTGTCATCCTAAACCGTATCACTAAGGCATGGCATTACGCTCATGAAATCACGTTGCAAACTAACAACCCATCAAAATATGTCGTTGCTCAACCGCTGGTTATAAAATATTTATAAGTGAGTTTCTTTATTTATGAACCCCCTCATGATCAAGTATGGTATCGATATTGGTACGCTATCTAAAATATTTAGATCGCATCTTGAAAATGAGGGCATTGTATTTGATCGTGAGAGTGACTTTCAGCTTGAACGAAGCTCTAAACGTATTTACCTCAGAACCAATCACCACAATGACGCCACAAAAAATAAGAAAAAAACGGCCTGGTATCTTGTAGATCTAGATAACGCACGTATGTCTTATGGTTGGTTTCATGCTGGCGGTGCAAACTTCACTTACAGCTTGTATGAATACATTCAAGAAATGGATCTGCAACCTGGTGACACCGTATATACCAAGGAACAGCAAGAAGAAGATCTTAAACGCTTCTTAAACTCATGCAAAAGTGCTGAGAAGAACAAAAAAGACCAAGAGATATTGGCTCAAATCTATATGGGTTTTGAATGGGCCAGAAGCCTACCCTTGTCAAACCGTCCACACAACTACAATGTGAAAAAGCAGATTAGCTTCAGTCATGCTAGATTGTACAATCCAAGCAACTTCACTAAAAATGAGCTGATTGATTATGTCAGCCAGTACTACCCTCAACACAAGAACAACACCATTATTCTGAACCGTATTATTGATCTGCAACCAGATCTAGATCAACAGTCGCTACGCCAGAACAAGCTTTTAGTTGAGGGGCAAAACCTCAAAAATCAAATCATTTTCCTTCAGACCATCGCTGAACACAAAAACAAGCGTGGTGAAGATAAGTTTACATTACGTGGTGTACTTGCAAACGGCGCTTTCAAAATCTTATATAAAGATCCATTGGATGCATGGAACCAAGATCGGATAATCTTTTGTGAGGGCTACGCCACTGGTGAAGCAATTGCAGAATCAATTCAATACTCTATTCCAGTCATTGTTGTGTACGTGGCTGGCAACATCATGAATGTAGTACGTGATTTCCGTGCCGAATTCCCGTTTTCACGCTTCTATATTTTCAATGATAATGACCATAAAACAGCATTAGAAAGCAAAATAAAGCGCAATCCCGGTATCTATTACGCAACAGAAGCATGCCGAGCTGTAAACGCAGCCATGATTGGACCTGAATTTACTGAAGAACAGCTAGATCTAAGTGACTGGAACGATTTTAAATGTTTATACGGCGTTGATTACACGCGTGATGTTATACGTCATAAAATGCAAAATGCCGTGTGGACGACTGCAATTCAAAGCACGGTTAACCCGAACTACTCTATCAGTGCCCTATTCTTTGGCATCAAACAACAGTTGGATGATATAGGCCTCTATCCTGATAGCATGACCAAAAAGAATTGGTTTAGCTTGGTTTTACGCGCATACGCCTTACTGACTCAACAGGGATTTAGTCAGATCCACCCGATTGAGCTGGTCAAAGAACAATTTATTGAGATTCTTGGCCAGATTAGCAAGCAACCCCGTAAAGTCACTGGAGCTGAAGAACCAGAACTCCTTCAGGCCTACACAAAACTTGTAGAAATGATCGCACGTAATGATTCAACAACAGCACTGAATCAACAGATTATCACCGTGATTAACTTATACAAAAATGCAGATTATCCAATTGAAACATTAAAGGTTTGGCTCAAAGATATTTTGAGTAAATCGAACGATCCTGAATGGTCCGAAAACTTCATTAATAATATTTTTATTTCGATAATTTGAATGTCAAACATAGACCCCCAAAGGTAGCAAACTTTTGGGGTTTATTTTTCTCTAAACTTTCATTGAACTAGGTTTATCGATCTACTTAAGACAAATGTTTCCTGATCTAGTTCGGTTTAGTGTCTTACAACTAGGTTTATCGACCTATTTAAAACTAATTTGTCCTGAACCAGTTCGGTTTTGTGTCTTATGGATTGGGTTTCCATAAACTTTAACGTTGCCTGAGCCTGAAAGCTGTACTTGAGCTGAATTGATAGCTGTACAAAAGATATTGCCTGAACCAGATAGCGCCACTTCTAAATTGGTGCTTTTCAGTGGTAACGCATCAAAATTGCCTGATCCTTTCAAAGATAAGACACAGTGTTCAATGGTACCGTCTAAATCCATATTTCCAGATCCACTAATACTTGCGGTAAATTTATCTTCATTTAGATTTAAGATCTGGATATTGCCTGAACCTTTTAAATCAATAGCTTTTAAAGTTGGGTAAGTGATCGATACTTCTAACGGTGAACGAGTACTAAAACTCACATTGTCCTGAATAGCTAAAACCAATACACCACCCTGAAAAGTAGCACTAATAAGATCCACAATATTATCGTCTGCAGTAATTTCCATTTTAGAATCACTTGAAGCAAAAAACTTCAGACTCATTGGACCTTTCATACAGATTTCGTTAAATGGGCTTACAGGTACTTGCTTAGTCACTCGTTTTCCACTTCCAACGATTTGATGGTTTGAACCTGAACTGTATACATTGGCGTTGCCATTGATTACAACAGAACCCGAAAAAAACTGTTTTGACATATAAACCTCAAATTAATAAAAGTAATTTAACCCTAAATAAGTGGTCACTCATAACCTATTTATTGTCTGTAAATTATAACATTGAGGGCTTAAATCTTTTTTATTAAAATAATAAATTAAAACTTTTAATTTTTCTTTAAACCTTTATTAGACATAGCTTATATTAAAGATTAAACAGAAATGTTTTTAGAATCGGTATATACTAAAAGTATAAATTTTCTTAAGCATATGATTAATAGTCCTATGCAACCTGGGTAGCACATTGCACCTGAATATATATTAGAAATTGGAATTGTTATGGCTGAGAAAGTACCGAGCGCCCGACATAATTGTGATTTAAATACGATGTTTCAGTTTTTCCAAGAAGAACTGGAGCGAAACTACGGATTCGTATTCAAGTCATCTGGTAAATATCAATTCGTGACCGTATTTGATGAAAAAGTGCCTTGCCTCACCGAATCAGATAACCCTAGTAAATCAAGTAGCAACAATGTCAAACCACGAGGGATGTATTGGATCTATCCAAACATGAACCGTGATACTGGTGAATACTGGCCAGTGCTCAAAGGACACCGCTTTGGTGTAACTGACATTGAAATCTCAATTGCTTTTGCTGACCACTATAAGAACGTAATCAAGCCTCAACGAGATTCAAACCCTAACTACAAACCACCAAGCAAAGAAGATGTTGATCGCCGTGTACGTGAGTTTGAAGAAGCTCAAAAGAAGCATCTACTTCAACAAGAAAAAGAGCTCTTAGCTGCACAAATCGCTATCCGTATTGAGTGGCAACGTGCTGGTAAAGTTATTGACGATTCATTTTTTAATAATAAAACTGGAAGCATTCAGACCTTTAAACGCGACATTCGACAAATGCCGTATATGGTTGAAAAGAACCTAGAGCCATACGGCGCTAAAATCATGCGTAAAGATAACTTTACCCGTGATGAAGCCATTGAAGCAGTAAAGCGTGAACTTCCTGAATCAGCCACCAATCAACAGCTTCTCGTTGAAACAGTAGAGAATGTATTAGCGTATCAAAAGCATTTTATCAACTTTGAACCTGAGCTTGAGGGCGAAAAGAAAAAAGGCTTTGATTTACGTAAAAGCAGAGCTGTCATTCTTGCACCGTTAATTGACACCAATAACAAAGTCGTCAATTTACAGCGTATCACCCACCATCGCCAAAAAAAGCGCAACAAAGAAACCAACAAGCTTGAAGAAGTACTGCATAAGGGCAAGTACTTTTTTGATAAAGCCAAAACGAAAGATGCATTCTTGCCTGTTAGCAAAAATCCTGATGTTGGCTATGAAGTCTTTAACCCAAATGCAAAGAACTATTTGATCAAGGAGGGTTGGGCAACAGCGATCAGCGCACGTAAGGCGTTGGATGCTGGTTTAGAGCTTGGTTTATTGGGTGAGGGTTTTACTGCAGAAAACACACAAGTTTTAGCGTCATACAGTAAATCCAATATCTCAAGTGTTGCTGAGCTTATCCGCAGCATCAATCCTGAAGCCAATATATTTGTTGGTTATGATAACGATGCTGGCCAAACGCTTGAGTCTGGTTTGAATCCTGGCTTACAAGAAGCTTGTCACAACTTTTCATTAAGTGGTGTGTTAGGTGATGTGAGCAAACATGAAAATACACGTATCACCCTACCCCCAGTTTTCCAAAATAAATTATCTGTTTCTGATTGGGATGATGCTCGTCAATATTTAGGAGTTGAACGTTTAGCTGCAGAGTTGGCAAAAGAACTAAATAACGCCGTCAAACGTATAGACAACAAGATCCCTGAAGTTGCGTATGCAATTAACCGCTACAACCGTCAACGCGAAGCTTATGCAGCCAAGTTCCCTAATAAAGAATACCAACCGAATTACGGCATTGTGATTGCACAATCAGATGAAAAATATCTGGAATTGCAGAACATACGAGCTAAAAACCAAGCAAATATTGAAAATTACAACGCAAATATTGAAAAGCGTAAACAAGATCTATCAAAAGCTAACTATGATGGACCAGCTGGTACAGGTAGCACGAAATCCTATGCAAAACCAAAGTACCAACCGCCGTCATTTGATAAAGCATTTGATGATAAATCAACTCCAACCGCTACGGCACCTGTATCTTCGCCCGTCATGACTCTTGAGGGCATTAAGTCTTATATGGAGATCCTTTCTGAAATTGATGTCACCAAAGTTCAAAATGATGTTTTGAAAGTTGTAGCTACTGCAGATGGCCATCAAAAGATTAAAGCCGGTGATATTGAATTCGAGAAAATGGGTGCCAAAGAACCAACCACTAGCACAAACCCAAGTATGGATAGCATGCAAAATACCAAAGTACATATTGATGTATCCAAGGACATCAACAAAGATACAGTTAAATTGCAGAGTGTGGATCGTTCGACCATTCCCGAACAAAACCTTCAGCAAGGTATCGATCATCAAAGCTACGCTAAGTCAGCTATCTTTACCGCTTTTTGGCTTCATTCAGCAGAAATGTATAAAGCTAGAAAGTTAATTCATGAAGCTGGTATTAGTAATGCCGATGTTGAGGGTTCAATTGCTGTCGCTGAAGATAAGCTCAATAAAGCTCAGGAAGAAGTTTCTAAGAAGCGGTCGTATCCTGAACTTTTTGTGATTAGTGCGTCTGATAGCGAATACCGTGCGTCAATCATGAAAGTTTTATCTGATTTAGAGGCTGCACATCCAGAGTGGCAGAATCTCAAAACATTTAGAGAAAATCTTACTGATAGGACCATTGCATTTGATCAATTGAATCTGGATACATTGAAGATCAAAAACAAAGTAGTGCATTTGATTGTCAGTAATGTGACCAATGATCAAAACTATCTAAAGGTTCAAGAAAGCCTCACCACCCTTTTAGATACATCGAACAGCTTGTCTTTGGACCGTCAACAAAAGTTCAATCTTGTGAACAGTCTAAGTAAAACATTAAACAACATGGCCAAACTGTTAGATGAACCACCAGTCTTCCAAAGACTGAACGATTTCTTTACTCGTTTTGAAAAGCGTGTAGATGATCTCGTTCTAGGTGATGGTCTAAAGCTGTATGGTATAGAACCGCAGAATTTAAACAAAACTAACGAACGTGGACAGTCGTTCGATATGTAAAAGCAGATATGAAAAAGCCCCGAATATCGGGGCTTCTTTTTGAGTCAATGTTTTCAAGATTAGTGTGGCAATGTTGCCCTAAAATCCAGTGCAAAATCAGTTTCACCACGAGGATCGCTATTAAAGAACTTGAAGCCTAAACACTTAATCTCTTTATAGCCCATACTCTCCACCTCTTTTAAGGGCTATTTGCATTTTAGGGTGGGATTTTTATAAATCTCACCTTATTTTTAACTTAACAAACTCTAATTTTGCAATCTAAGGTTGAAACTACTTGAGCTAATCATTTTTAAAATTTGCATTATAAGGTTGAAAGTGAATTTAGCTTTTTAATAATCCTTTTAGTTGACTCAAATATTCATTTGCTTTTTGTTGAGCATTTTCTTCTGATAAATTCAAATCAGATTGAATCTTAATGATGCTTTGTTCAAACTGGCTTAATTCCAAATCACTCAATCGTTGTTCATCTTTGTACATATCTATAGTTGCTCGACACAAATGAATGAAGTGTGCTGTTGTTTTGTACTGATAATTACAACAAGCATGAATGATATTTTTGAGTCGTCTGTGGCGTAGCTCAATATTGATTGGTTTATAAGTTGGATGGCTTGCGCTAAAAAATAGTGCCTTATCTATGGCATCACCGCTATACCAACCTTTATCCAAATTTTCTTGTGCTGCTTGAATGTAAATTTCTGCTACTCGCTTCCTGTCAGCCAAAATGTATTTCTCAATTTCAGCTTGGTCAGTTAAAAGCTCAATTGGTTCAAACTGAACTTTAGTGCCGTATCTGTTTTGGGTAGATTGATCATTTACTCGCAGAAAAATGGTTGCACCTATTTCTATATCTGATAGCACGGCATTTTTAACAAGTTGGGCTTGATAATTTTTTACACTACCGATCAGTTCAGCTTGAATATACTTTGTTCCAATTTTTAAGATACGAAACTGTCCAAATGCTGTTATTTTTTCTTGCTTATTTGGCATCTCACACCAAGCCTAATGATTATCCTGTGATAAATTTTAACATTAAGTCTTTATTATGAAATAAAAAAGTAGTCAGATTTGAATTTTTTAAATATTGCATTTCAAGGTTGAAAAATCTACGTTAATTGCATAATATTTAACTATTGCAAAATAAGGTTGAAAAACAAAATGGCATCTGCACCAAACAATACCGAATCTACACTGGCAAGTTTTATTTGGAACAATGCAAATGATCTTTGGGGTGATTTCCCACATACAGAGTTCGGTAAAATCA
Organism: Acinetobacter sp. NigerLNRRAM0016; assembly: GCF_054112845.1. Lineage (NCBI taxonomy): Bacteria > Pseudomonadati > Pseudomonadota > Gammaproteobacteria > Moraxellales > Moraxellaceae > Acinetobacter > Acinetobacter sp. NigerLNRRAM0016. The sequence continues at coordinate 24,628 of NZ_JBSYVT010000028.1, read as the reverse complement.
TTTTACCCTTTACGGTATTAAGACGTTTGGAATGTGTACTTGAGCCAACTAAAGATGCTGTTCTCAATACTTATGCGCAATTTAAAGATCAAGGGATGGCGCTTGACGATATTCTTACTAACGTAAGCGGCAATCCGTTCTATAACAAATCGACTTATAACCTTTCCAATTTAGGCGGTACAAAAACCAAAGCCAACCTTGAAGATTACATTTCCAATTTTTCTGAAAACGTGCGTGTGATCTTTGAACAGTTTGACTTCAATACAACGATTAACAAGCTTTCTAAAGCGAATTTACTGCTACGCATTTGCAATAATTTTGCTGCCATCGACTTACATCCGAATGTTGTTCCTGACCGCACCATGAGTAATGTCTATGAACATTTAATCGCTAGATTTGGTGCAGAAGTCGGTACGGGGTCAGAGGACTTTATGACCCCGCGTGATATTGTACATTTGGCAGCGACTTTATTGCTTGAGCCTGATAATGAGCTATTTGAACAAAAGAATGGTTTAATCAGAACTATCTATGATCAAACGTGCGGTACATCGGGCTTCCTAACCGACATGATGAACTATGTAGACGGTTTTAAGGACCTTTATAAAGTTGCCCCTGTACTTGTACCCCACGGACAGGAATTGCAGCCTGAAACTCATGCGGTCGCATTGGGTTCAATGTTGCTCAAAAAACTGGATTCTGACCCAAGCCGTGATTTATCGCAAAATATTAAATTGGGCAGTACCCTCAGTAATGACTTATTTGCAGGGCAGCGTTTCCATTATCAATGTTCTAACCCACCTTTCGGCATGTCTTGGGCGAAAGATGCCAGTGCGGTTCAATTAGAGCATAAAGAAAAAGGCTTAAATGGGCGTTTTGGTGCGGGCTTGCCTAAAGCTAGTGACGGCTCAATGCTTTTTTTACAAAATCTAATTTCCAAACTAGAACTGCCCGAAAATGGTGGTGGTCGTGGTGCGATTGTGCTTTCAGGTTCGCCACTCTTTAACGGTGGTGCAGGCTCAGGTGAATCTGAAATCAGACGCTTTATTTTAGAAAATGATTATCTCGAAGCAATTGTGGCATTACCGACCGATATTTTCTTCCGTACAGGTATTGGAACGTATATTTGGTTAATCTCAAACCGTAAACCTGAACAGCGCAAAGGCAAAGTACAGCTCATTGATGCAACTGCTATGGGTTCATCTATGCGCAAAAACGAAGGTAATAAGCGTAAGTTTATTGACCAAAATTCGATTGATGAAATTAGCCGTATTTATGCCGACTTTGAAGAAAGTTCGGTGAGTAAGATTTTTGACTATACCGATTTTGGCTACCGCCGAGTCAAAGTCTTGCGCCCTCTACGCATTGATCTTCAATTTGATGCGGAAAAACTGGAATTGTTTAAAGCATCAAAAGAGTTTAGCAAGTTATCCGACAGCGACCAAAATGCGGTATCAGCTCATATTGAGCAGCAGTTTGGTGACAGCAAAGACTATGCTTGGTTTGACAATACATTCCTGAAAAATCTACCACTCAGCAAAGTCAGTAAGGGCTTAAAGAATGCTTTGATCGCTGCGTTTGGGGTACAAAATCCTGATGCCGAAGCCGTTGAAATTAATGGTGAAGTGCAAATGGATACTGACCTTACCGATTACGAGAACATCCCGCTTAATCAAGATATTGCTGCTTATATGGCGAAAGAGGTCCTTCCTCATGCGCCTGATGCGATAGTTGATACTACCTATACCGACAGCAAAGACGGTCAAGTGGGTGTGGTCGGTTATGAAATTAACTTTAACCGCTATTTCTATGTGTTTGAGCAGCCACGCCACCCGAATGAGATTATGGCGGAGATTAAAGAACTGTCTGCCGAAGTTGCGCAATTGCTTGGGGAGGTTTAAAGATGCAATTTGAACAATACCCAAGCTATAAAAATAGCGGTGTGGAATGGTTAGGTGATGTACCTGAGCATTGGCAAGTCAAACCCAATAAGTATGTATTTAAAATCCAAAAGCGTATTGCAGGAACATTAGGTTTTAATGTTCTTTCAATTACTCAAAAAGGTTTAAAAATTAAAGATATTGAAAGTAATGCGGGGCAAATGGCTCAAGATTATTCTAAATACCAAATTGTAAATATCGGTGATTTTGCAATGAATCACATGGACTTACTAACGGGATGGATTGATATTGCCAAAGTTAAAGGTGTTACTAGCCCTGATTACCGAGTATTTGAAGTTAGAAATAAAAAAGTTAATAAAGAATATTTTTTACATTTATTCCAATTAGGTTATAGAAATAAAATTCTTTTTGCTTTTGGTCAAGGTGCTGCTCAGATGGGCAGATGGCGTTTGCAGAGTGAAACTTTTAATACTTTAAAAATGCCATTTCCTAGCATTGAGGAACAAGAAAAAATCGTTGCATTCCTCGACACGGAAACCACCCGAATTGATAACCTCATCGCCAAACAAGAAAAGTTAATTGAGCTTTTAGAAGAACAGCGTAAGTCGATTATTTCTCATGCTGTCACTAAAGGTTTAAATCCTAATGCACCAATGAAAGATAGTGGTGTGGAATGGTTGGGCGAAGTGCCTGAGCATTGGACGGTGTTAAAGAACAGACACATATTCAATTTTAGTAAAGGCCTAAGTATCACGAAAGAAAACTTACAGGAATCAGGAATTCCGTGTGTTAGTTATGGTGAGGTGCACTCAAAATTTGGATTTGAATTTAACCCTGAAATTAATGACATGAAATTTGTGTCAGAAGAATATTTAGAAACCTCAAAAAACTGCCTTTTGAATAGTGGTGATTTTATCTTTGCTGATACATCAGAAGATTTTGAAGGTTCAGGTAATTTCTCATATTTAAATAGTAATTCCCAAGTTTTCGCAGGGTATCATACTGTTATTGCTCGTTTAAAATCGAAACAAAAACCGAGATTCTTTGCATACATATTTGATTCAAATGCACATCGCAAACAAATTCAAACACAAGTTAAAGGTATTAAAGTTTTTAGTATTACCCAAGGTATATTAAAAGACATATATTCTTGGCTGCCGCCAGTTCATGAACAAGATTTAATTGTTGAGTATTTAGATAATGAATGTAAAAAAATATCATTATTAAAAGCCAAGCAAACAGAACTAATCGAAAAGCTTAAAGAATATCGTGCTTCGATTATCTCCCATGCTGTCACAGGCAAAATTGACGTAAGGGCGTTCGGCGCATGATTTCTTTAGCAAAGTGTAAATTTCGCTTTACTTCAATAGCGACATTTGTCATTATTCTTTCCAACATACCTGCCATGCCTAGGTTCAAGTTCGCTTGTTCACGCACAAATCGGCAGGTTTTTTTTGCCTGAGAAAAGACGATGGTTCAATTCACCAAACAGGCAAAAAGCAACCAAGACCATCTGCAAACATGGCAAGACCGTGGCTTGAACATTCCTGATCTTGCACGGGCAGACCGCTATTTAAGCTTTATTGGCTACTATCGCCTATCGGCTTATACCATTCCATTTCAGCAAATTGTCACTACGCCTTCAACGGTTTTACATCAATTTAAAGCCAATACCACATTTGATGATGTACTCGATCTATATATCTTTGATCGGGAGTTACGGCTCTTGGTTATGGATGCGATTGAACGTATCGAAGTCGCTATACGGGCACAAATTTGTAATGTGTTATGTCATCTTTCCAATGATGCTTTTTGGTACACCGATGAACAGCATTTTAATTATGGCTATGCCCACATGCGCTTGCTTGCCAGTATTGAACGGCAATTACTGGATGAAAAAAGCCGCTTAGAGCGTGATGAAAAAGCCATTGATCAACGTAAATCTGTATCGCAAGCTGATAAAGATGCTTTGAAAGACAAAGTGCGTAAAGAAAACTTCTTACGCCACTATTTATCTAAATATGACAGTCCAAAATTACCGCCTTCGTGGATGATGATTGAAATGCTGACTTGGGGCGAACTCAGCCATCTTTATGTTGGACTTAAATCGACTCAAGCCAAAAAACAGATTGCTCAAAACTTAGGAATACATGCCGAAGTTTTAGAATCATGGCTGAAAACGCTGAATGATGTACGCAATATTTGCGCCCACCATAGCCGACTATGGAATAAAGAACATGGGCGAAGTATCAAGATTCCAACGTCAAATGCAATTCAATGGCTTCAACAACCAATCATATTGAGTAATACCGCGATTCGCTATGAGAAGCGTACCTATATGCTTTTGGTGGCAATACAAACCTTACTTTATAAGATCAGCCCAAATTCAACATGGGCAAAACGACTCAAAGATTTAATTGAGCAGTATCCATCACTATCCAAAGCCAACATGGGAATGCCTGAGTTATGGTATCAAGACCCGTTTTGGCAATACGCATTACAACAGAATTAAAAATTAGGGAAAAAGCATGAATATTTTGACAGACAAAGCTCATTATGAAAGTCACTTAGAAGTCTATATTGTGCAAAAACTGCAAGCGCAAGGTTGGGTGGTTGGGCAAAGTAAAAACTACCATACCGAATATGCACTCTATCCCGAAGATTTAATCACATGGATTCAAGCCACACAGCCTGAAAAGTGGGAAAAACTGCAAGCCTTGAATGGCAATAATACCGAAAAACGCATCATCGACCGCTTGGATGATGAACTGAATAAGAAAGGCACAATCCATATCTTTCGTAATGGCTTTAGCATGGCGGGCGCAGGCACAATCGACCTCAGTGAAAGCGCACCCGAAGATGGACGCAATCAAGCCGTCATTGACCGCTATAACGCCAATATTCTACGTGTTGTCCCACAACTCAAATATCATCCATCCAAAGATGCAGGCATTTTAGACCTCGTATTTTTTATTAATGGCTTGCCAATGGCAACGGTGGAAATTAAGACCGAGTTTAACCAGTCTTTAGAAGATGCCATTGAGCAGTATAAAAATGACCGTAAGCCGATAGACCCTAAAACAAGACGTAAAGAGCCATTGCTGACACCTAAGCGTGGTGCAATTGTGCATTTTGCTTTGTCTGAATCTGAAATTGCCATGACCACGGCTTTAGATGGTGAAAGCACCTATTTCTTGCCGTTTAATAAAGGTAATCAGGGACATGCAGGCAACCCCCCTGCGGATTCAGCCAAAGGTGAAGATTATCCAGTGGCGTATTTTTGGGATTATGTCTGCCAACGTGATAATTGGCTGAAAATTTTCCATAATTTTGTCTATGTAGAAAAGAAAAACAAAGTCGATCTATATGGTAATTGGACGGTACAGGAACGTCTGATCTTCCCGCGTTATCATCAGTTTGATGCGGTGAATAAAATCATTGCCGATGTGCAAGAAAAAGGCGTAGGACTGAATTATCTGTGTGAACACAGTGCAGGCTCAGGCAAAACATCGACAATCTCTTGGGTGTGTCATTCACTGGTGCGTTTGCGTCACAATGACGGTACACCGTTTTATAACTCCGTCATTGTGGTGACAGACAGAACGGTACTGGATGACCAGTTACAGGAAGCGATTCAACAATTAGATCATCAGAAAGGCTTAATTGCTGCAATTAACCGTGATGACAAAGAACATGCAGGCAAATCGAAAAGTAAACAGCTTGAAGATGCACTATTGTCCAATAAACAGATCATTATTGTGACCATTCAGACTTTCCCGCATGTGATGGAAGCGATTCTGACCAATACCAGTTTAAGCGACCGTAACTACGGTATTGTGATTGATGAAGCACATACCTCGCAAACAGGCTCAACAGCATCTAAACTGCAAGCGACATTGGCATTGCAGTCGGGTGAAGCAATGGCTAACCTGACTGTTGAGGAATTGCTTGAGCAGATTCAAAAAGCGCGTGTACAGTCCAAAAACATCAGTCACTTTGCCTTTACTGCAACACCAAAACACTCGACTAAAATGCTGTTTGGGCGCACTAAAAATGGTGAGCCTGCCAGTGATGATAACTTGCCTGAATCCTTCCATCTATATCCGCAACGTCAAGCCATTGAAGAAGGCTTTATTTTAGATGTACTGCAAGGCTACGTGCCTTATAAAACAGCTTTTAAACTTGGCGGTGAAGCTGTTGATGATGATAAACGGGTCAATTCTAAAGCAGCCAAGAAAGCCTTAGCCCGTTGGATGGCTTTACACGCGACCAATGTCACGCAAAAGGTGCAGTTTATTATTCAACACTTTCACCACAATGTTGCCAATTTGCTTAATGGTCAAGCCAAAGCCATGATTGTGACCAGTTCACGCCCTGCGGCAGCACGATATAAAATTGCCTTGGAAAAATATATTGAAGATAACCCTGAATACAGTGCTTACCGTGTCTTGGTGGCATTTTCGGGTAAGCTCACTGGCAAACAGATTAGCCATGAAGCAGATGGTGATAACGAAAACGGGGCGCTATTTCAAGTTGGTGAAGATGCTGAATTTACCGAAGCCAATATGAATGCCGATGTACCTAATTCTGATTTACGCATCGCATTTGACCGCCCTGAATATCGTTTAATGGTAGTGGCGAATAAATTCCAAACAGGTTTTGACCAACCCAAACTCTGCGCCATGTATCTTGATAAAGTCATTGCCAATGAAGTTGAAGTGGTACAAACCTTGTCACGCTTAAACCGTACCACCACAGGCAAAGATCAAACTTTTGTAATTGACTTTGTAAATGACCCTGAATGGATTTTAAAGTGCTTCAAGAAGTACGACAACGGGGCAAAAATGGTGGATGTACAAGACCCGAATGTGGTTTATACCATCAAAGATAATATTGAAGAACTTGATCTGATTACCGAAGATGATTTGGAGGAGTTTAAAGCAGCTCGTTTTAAAACTATCCGCGATATTAGTAATCATGATTTCAAAGAAACCACACATCCCGACCTGTTTAAAGCAACCGATCGTGTCGCCCGCCTGTTTAACCAAAAACTGAAAATGCTCAAACAGGCGATTCAGCTACAGGAAACCGTATTTGATCAAGCCAAAGCAGACGGCAATGATGAAGGCGCAGAAAAAGCGGAATTTGAGCGCAAGCAGTTAGACGTAGAATTACAAACCTTGATGCGCTTTAAGGGCAATTTGGATAAGTTTGGCCGTATTTATTCCTATGTGGCACAGCTTATTGACTTTGGCGATCCTGAACTTGAAAACTTCTCGGCATTTACCAAGCTCTTATCCAAACGATTAAATGGTATGTCTGCTAAAGAAATTGATATTTCAGGCTTGGTACTGACTGGCTTTGGCATCTTTAAAAAGAAACTTAAAACCGATGATACCGATCATCCCGAAGCGGATGAACCTCAATCATTAGCCCCCATCCAAGGCACAGCGAACGGTGACTTACAGCCAAACAAAATGACTTATCTCAAAGAAGTGATCGAGCTGATTGCACAGACCTTTGGGGATATTTCTACCCGTGAAGAACAGGTAGTGTACATCAATCATTTAGTAACCATTCTACGAAATAACGATGTAGTTATGGCTCAGATTGAAAATAATCCTGAATCCACAGCCTTGCAAGGTAATTTGCCATCGGCAACGAAAGGCGCAATTATTCAAGCACTGACCTCACATCAAGACTTATCAGCATTGTTGCTCAAGACCGATGCACAAGCGATGCAGAATGTGATCAAGGTGCTGTATAAATTGCTTAAAGATGGTGAAACCATTGATGTGCATCGTCTAACATAACGGAGTATTGGAATGATTGATATTCTGCAACTGGAAGGTGTACAGCCGATAGATTACCGTAATGAAGATGGCTGTATTATGATTACCGTACAGTCAAGCGGTGAGCATTTGGAAACATGCCCTGAATGCGGTGGACGCTTATATAAGCACGGCCAGCGTATCAATCATTTTGCTGATACCCCCTTGCAGATGCAACCTGTAAAAATTGAGGTGATACGAACACGCTATCGCTGTTCTGAATGCAAAAGCATGATTACCCCTCAACTCAGCTTCTTAGATGAAAAACGCAGAGCGACCCATCGGCTGATTCAGCAAGTACGCAAGCGTTGCTTAGATCGAACTTTTACACAGCTTGCCGAAGATACGGGTGTAGTCGTGAACACCATTAAAAATATTACGCTCGATTTCGTGGAGGAATTAGAACGAGATATTAAGTTTGAAACTCCAACGATTATGGGTATTGATGAACTTAAATTGATGGGAACATATCGCTGTATCATCACCAACCTTGCTATGAACAGCTTATATGATATGTTGCCTGAAAGAACTCAAGATACATTGATACCATACTTCGCCAAACTGCCTGATGCAGAAAAAGTAGAATGGATTTGTAGTGATATGTGGCGACCCTTCAAAAAGTCATTCCGTCTGCACCTACCAAATGCCAAGTTGGTTATTGATAAGTTTCATGTAGTGAGAATGGCAAGTGAAGCTTTAGACACTGAACGTAAAGCTTTACAAAATAGTTTGGATCGTGATGCCCGACTGAATATGAAAAAACATTTACGGTGGATACTGCTTAGACGACCAAATTCATTGACCGAAGATCAACAAAGAATTTTAGGAAATTTAGAAAAATGGCATCCTGAGTTTAAGGAAGCTTATGACCTCAAAGAGCAGTTTTATAATATTTATGAAGCAACAACCAAAGACGATGCCATACAAAGGTTTCATGAATGGGAAAGCAGTATTCCCAAATATTTAAAGTCTTTCCGTGACGTTGCTAAAACTGTGAATAATCACTTTGAGGATATATTCACCTATTGGGATGCGCCAATAAGAATTACCAATGCTTATACTGAGGGGCATAATGGTATTACAAGGGTCGCAAATCGAATGGGACGAGGATATACCTTTGAGGTGCTTCGAGCAAAAATGTTATATAACAAAGTGGCTCGATCTATTTCAACTTTAAAGACTCCTTCATCTTCATTAAAATCAACCGAAGGTTATGAGGGTTTAACTGCATTTCCAACCAAGCAAGAGAATAATAAGTTGGAATATGGCGCTTATATTCCAACCTTGGTTGAATTGTATGGCGGTGATGAATATTTAGATGAAGAACTAATTTCAACCATATAAGGACTAATTTTCATCAAAATTTTATTAATAAAATAGTACCCCGTTAAAACATAAAAAACCGCACTAAAGTACTGGTGCATATTAATCAGTAAACACCACCAGATAATAGCCCAAAGAATCGCTACAAAAGTAAGGTAAAGGTAGAAAGCTTTATTTAGTTGCATGTTCATCATCTTTGTTCGGCATAACATTACCTTTTAAAAATCTACAATTGATCTAGTTCCCTTAGGAAAAAAACCACTAATTGCTTAGTGGTTCGTTCTGATCTGGTGATTAATTGGATTCCGTGGATATGACAATAGATGTCATATAAAACCTTCTTTGAACTGTCGCCCTTCCAGCGACTCTAAGTGCATTTCAAGGAAATCTATTGCCACTTCTGAGTAATTTGCGTTGGCTGAACAATTCACCAACTTTTCATCACAAAGACATTTTCCCAAATTTGCCAACTGAGTAACCAACTCATTTCGTACAGAAGCCAAGCTGAGAGCTTCAATCTGAGCTTGCAGTTCTTCACTGAAAAACTGCAGTTCCATACGATTACCACATTGTTGTTGCAGTAGATATTTATTTAATACCGCTACGGCTTTAGCGGTATTTAATTCACCGTTCATCAATATTACTTATTGTGACGGTACTGGCTTGGATAAACAGGGTTTGGATCAGCCCATAAACCAAGGCGTTGAGAACGTGCGTTGCTTTCAGCACTCAAAATAATTTTATCTTTGAGATATTCACGATAAGCCCATGCATAGCCATCTTTAACTTGCTTATAGTTAACACTATTCACGATGTTTAAGTTGGGCACTTGGTTTGTACGCATCTGAAAAATGGTACCAAGAGTACGACCGTAGCGGTCCTTACTATTTTCTTGCACATACACAATCGTTTCATGCAAGAAACTGATGTTCTGACGCGATTTCTGACCAAAAGCTTGACTTTTTTCTGGTGCATCAATCTGGTTGAAGCGAACACGGATCTGCTCATTGTTGTTGTTTAAAACGGTGATAGTGTCGCCGTCAGAAATACGTACAACTTTGCCAACAAAATCGGCTTGAGCTGCAGTAGCAACAACAGACATGGATAAGGTTAAAGCTAAACTTTTTAAAGTTGTATTAAGGTTCATTTTGAATCCTTAGTGGGTAAAGAATAGGTAAATTATATCGCATTACGTAACTGCAATTTTTTTCTTAAAAAATATATTCAGCTGATTAGTTAGGATTTATCCCCTTTCTCTCAAGCCATTTTTTCCATTGAAGTGCATACGCAACTAAACCAGGTTGTTTCGCCGTGCCATTGCGATATATCGCATTAAAAGATGGCGTCCATGAGTGGTAAGCAGCTGCTCTAACCCAAAAATCGGTTGACGGTTTTGTGGTTAATCGATTTCGCAAGATCTTGGCTGCAAGTCGCGCATTCAGACATCCATCAGTACGCACATAATGGCTGTTATAATTTTCAAACATACCGCCACGTTTAAAGTGTATGGTATTGATTTGGAATTGCCCCATATCCAATGAAAGGTTTTTGTTTTGCACTGTTTGTCCATTGGTACCACGCTCTTTGCTATGTATACCCAATAAAACATACAGCGGAACACCTTCTGACCGCGCAGCATGAATAACACAACTCAAAGTAGCGACTCTACCCGGTACGGTTTGATCGTAAGATGCACTCGCTTGATTGTATTGCGTAGTTGGATAGGTATAAGTAACAGGACGGATATTCTGGCGAACGGGTTGTTGTTGTGGTGCTGGTGCTTGCTGGCCACTAGGTTGTGGTCCATTTTGTGCAACTGCCGTGCGCTCAGTGCTAGTCGAAGTTTCTTCAGTTTTTTTCGGTGTGTACTTCACGCCCAAGTAACGACTCGTAAAGCCTCTTTGCTTTGCTGGCGCCGTTTCTTGCTGAGTGTTGGTCATGACCTGAAATGGTCGATATGGTGTACTTGATCCATTAGAATTGACATGGTTTGCATATGAACCTAGAGCCTCAGAACTTTGAGGCAATTGAGCATAAGCAACGCTTGATCCTAATAGAGTCGCAAATAGCGTTGGTATTAACAGCATATTAATCAGCACCTTTATCGTTGTTGTTGAAATTGTCGATTAGGTGCTGTTTACGGTCAGCTAACTTATTCAGTGTTTCAACTGGCAATGGGTTTTTGCCGTCATACCACGATAAGCTATATTTTTTTGGCGCATAGCGGAACCATGCCAAGAATGGCGAATTCGGTAAGAATAAAAGACCAGTACGGACTTGCCATGCACGATAAGCTGAATTGATGCTAACCATGTATAGATAAAACACCAATAATACACCTGGTACAACAAGCATTGGATATAGCGCTTTAAAGAACATATAAACTACGTACAAGCCTGTAAACATAGATAATGCTAAATACAAATAAGAAGAAAACTGATGGTTTTTAATAAGCTTGTCTATTTCATCATTACTCATTGAAGCTAAACGTTCTTGCCCTCTTGGGTAGTGAGTATTAGCAATGAGTTTTTTCAGTTGTTTAAAATTGTTAGGTGCGACAATTTCATATTCACATAAAGGGTGTGCACATACCCAATTCACGTTGCCTTTATAAGAACGTGGAATCCTGTTGTCATGCATTAAAATCGATTTACCGCATTCGGGGCATGTTGGCGACAGCATTGATCTAATATTAGATAAATGCGGTAAAAACCCTTTTCTAGCTGAACTCCAGTGGCTTTTACGCCCGAAATCAAAAAAGACTCGCTTTAAAATACCTGATTTACGGGGTTGATTAGCTTCAATTGCCTGTTTAATGGCAGCTTCATCTAAAACCTCATTGGTAATATTTACCTTTTGTGTAGCACTATCAGAACTATTTTTATCTGAAGACATACTTTTACCTACGGACTTTTATTATGTAGAATACGTTATTATATTAAAGGATTTTCAACGTGTCTAAAACCCTTTTTAACTTCGCAACGGTTATTTTAATTTCCACCCTTTTAAGTGCCTGTAATAACTCTAATACTCCAAATGAACAAGATCCATTAAAAGGTCAAGAAAAGAAGTTTTTAGACGAATCCGCAACGAGTGAATCAAAAGAACTTGTGTTTTATGACTTGGTAGATCCTAAGAAAAAAGACCAACCTATAAAGGCTGAAGAAGCAAGTGCTTCCGAGCCTGAAGCCCAAGAACAACAACCTGAAAAGGCCTTATCTCCTGAGATTCTTGAAGCGATTCGTGAAAATACAGAACGACAAGAAAAAAAGGAAAATGCACTCAGAACAATAGCTGAAGCTAAGCGTATTGAAGAATTATTAGTAGGTAAAGATCGCAGTAGTGATGATGGTTATACCTATAACAGTGATGAATAATTGATATATCAATGGTTTTAACCAATACAAACTTATTATTTTAAGTTAAAATGATTTTAAATTTTTTGGTATATACGGTTATGTTTAACAGTGCTTTTAAGAAACATAAAATAAAAATATGTTTTGGCTTGCCAATCATAATTGTGGTTTCGATCTTAATATTCAAAATCTACTCCTACCCCTTTAAGCCAAGACTCTTAAGCCCCGATTGGATTGAAAGTCGCTACAATGGTTGGGAAGTTGAACATCATGACTTATGGATTGCTACAATTGTGGATGTTGTTGGTCCAAAAACAGTAAAAATTAGAAATCAAAATGGAGAAGAAAAAATTATGGATCTTCTCTATATAAATGCTTTGCAATCTTCGGAAAAAATGAAAAACCTCTATATCAATAGCTTGTCCGGTTATGTTGGCCAACAGCTATTTGTAAAAGGAGATCCAGACAAAGCGCGGTTTAATGGCGTCTTGATCGATGGTAACGGTGAAAATATCAATCTAAACCTAACTTATGTACCAGGTGCGGTATTGGATATGTCATCAACTGCATACATTCATGACCGAGAAAAGCAATTAGTTCCTTATTTCGCGAATATCAATTCAGAAAATAGAACGTTTTAAGTTATAAATTAAGGGATATTAGAAAGGCCAAGCTATGCCAGCACCATTATGTTTCCTCACACTGGAATTTACCGCCAAAGTCAAGAATCCAGTTGATGTGCCTGACATTATTAAGTCGTCTATTTTGACGCGTATTAAAAAGTGCCGCACATCATCAATAGAACAGGCTCAGTATCTTTATAATGCTGAAGAGAGCTACTGGAAGCCAAAAAAACAAGTCACTGAAGAAGCAACTCAATATCATGGCATCACCAATGAAGATTTATTAACGCAAGACTCAATCAATGGTCTAAAGATTAAAAACTATGTTGTGTATTGGGCAAACGTTTATACATTTAGAATTTTGCAAAAAAGCAAAGTGAAGTTTTTTAATCACCGCTTTATCTTTTTAAACAACTTAATCAACGTGATTGGTGAAGATGGTTCCCTACCCATGACAGAATGGGCACGTTTAGCCAGTGCAGCTTCGGGAAATAATGAATTTCCAGAAGAGATACTGACTAACACTAACAATAAGGTCATCTGTTTGACCGTTATATTTGATTATATTTCTGAAAAATTAACATCACTTTATGGTTTGGATCTAAATAAGCATTACGATCTGGTTGCTGCAGTACAATACAACAGTGCTATCAAAGCTAAGAGTCAAAAATCATTAAAGGTTCATAAGCTTATGCGTGATGATTTTAATGAGTTTAAATTGCTTTTAGACAAAGGCATGGAGATTAAGAGAATTAAAAAGGAATATTTTATAAATAATAACTACCTCTCTTAAACCTAAAACCCACTTTCTTAAAAGTGGCTTTTTTACGTTAAACATAAAATAAACTATCACTAAAACCCTTTTTTAAAATATAATACTTTTAATTTCTATTTTAACTGGTGATACATTGTGAGTTTAATTAAGAAGCAAAAAGACATTCTATCTCACGACCCTCTTGTTTCAATTTTTAGTAACAATGACCTTTTAACAATCTCAGTTGATACGGATTCTGAAGATTTGAATCGTCAACCTAAAAATATAAAAATCCCGAATGCCGATCTTAAAGAGTTAACAATACAAATCAGTGGTTTTGATACTTTAGAAAACAATGATGTTGGTCGTTATTTCACTTGTTCTGGTACCGTAGAGCTCGTTAATACACTAGGTAATGGTGAAGAAAAACGTTTTGTATTAGCAGAGCCAAAAATCAAAGTAAACGTGGCTAAAAAAGGTCATTTACCGCAAACAGAACAAATTAAACAATTGGTTCGTAATGCGTGGATGGATGCATTTAGCTATGGTTGCCAAAACATTAACCAACCTTACCACTATGAAGATGAAACTTGGTTTGAACGCTTCAAAGGTAGCATTATTGGTAAATTTGTACTGATCGTACTTGCCACTTTCTTTGCTGCTTTCATTGGTTTGGCTATTTTTGGTTATGCTGCTGGTAAAAAACAACAGGACCCAACATTAGAAATTGCGAATCAAATTGCTCAAGATCCTGAAGCATTAAAGCAATTGCTGAATCAATATGATCAACAAAATAACCAATCTGGTGCACCTACTCCACAAGCATCACCAGAACAAGCAGCTGAGCAAGAAAGACAGCAAGAAATTAGCTCATTCGGTTTAGATGCTGGATCTAGCGAATAACGCTGATTAAGCAATAAAAAAGCACCTTAGTCATAAATACTTTGGTGCTTTTTTTATGCCTAAATTTATTATGCAAATTTAAAAAGAATCCAAATGATGACGAGATGTACTGGATAGAACCAGTACGCCCACTTCCCCACTGGCGGTAATTCAAAAGGTAAATTCATGTGCTGTCCTTTCAGTAGGAATTGTGCACCAATACACGTTGCAATGGCGCTACTGACAGCAAATGAGAATGCCAAAGAATATGTAGTCATATCCGTATAGTAGCCACCAATCAACCAGTTGAAAATGTTGGCCAATGAAGTGAGCAAGACGCTGATCATTAAAAAGTATTTCTTAGAATGAACGTTGGTTGTTTTAAAGAATAAATACAGGAATACAATTAATAAAACGCCCCACACGCTATACATAATAAAATTAGATAGCAATGTGATCACGACTAACAGAGAGACAAACTGCAGCGTTGCATATTTATGTTTAGATTCCCCTAATACAACAAGCAAAAATCCTAAAAGCAACGTAGGCATGACGTTCAGAGTTGTAAATGGCTCTTGGTTGAATAGTTGATACGGTACTTCTGATAGCACACAAAACAACGCCAAATTTTTAAAATAGTTTTTTAATGTATGGGTTTTCTTTTTAGAAATAGCTTGGTTCAAATTGAATGCAAGCATGATACAAAAAATAGGAAAAGCCCAACGGCCAATCGTCCTCAACAACAGATTATATTGAGGAAATAATATTGATGCGTGGTCAATAACCATGGTCACAATCGCAATCCACTTCAATAGATCCAAGGCTCTATTGCGATCTCGCACGGCGCTTTGGCTAATTACAGCTTCTTGTAGATGAACCATGTGTTATTTTTCGCTAAAGGGTTTGTATAAGCATCACTACGCTGTTTTCGGGTGTTGTTACGATTATCTAAGATCTCAATGCTATTCCAACCTTCGGGATAACCGAGCACCAGGCCAGAGTTATAAAATCTCGTGCGATGACGCTCTTCATCGCCGGCATAAAACAAGTACGCACGAATATCGTTATACGGTCGATGCCCGACCAATACGTTATCTTCATCACGATCAAAGTACTCATAAATTAAATCCGTATATTCACGATTGAAGTATCCGCACTTCTCAAACAGATCTGCACTTGAACGAAAAGTAATAGATTCCTTGGCCAGTGTTTTATTTAAAATCATGCGAGTGACATTACGAGCAAACACGGGCAAATTAAAATGCACAGGCAAATGAATTTCATTTATTTCGGACAAATCAATAGGATCACCAAAAGGATTAGAAAGTTCTAATGCTTTTTGATAAAAGTCCATCCATTGTGCAAGATATTCATCAACAAACTTTTTCTCACCATAATAAATTGGTAATCCATCAACCGTTAAAAGGTTTTGTGGAGGAAAAATATTGTTTCTTAAATCTAAGATGCTTTGTTTTAATTTTGCGATTTCGATTGGATCACTAATCATAACAACTCACTCGAATTAGAGTATTAAAATAATTATATAGGGTTTTAATTAATTGGATATAAGTTTTTAGCTCAGTAAATAAGCATTTTTGTTGTGTGGCGAATTAGAATTGATAAAAAATTTAAAAGAATATTTATTCTAGGAATTATTGATACAATGTATCTAATTTCTTACGAATTAGTATATACAATTGGGATTACTATGCTTACCCCTGATCGAATAGACAAACAAGTTAATTTGGCTGGAATTGACCAGTCGTGGACCAATTTATTAAATCACTTGGACATTGATAGTCATCCTGAATACAACATCGATAAAACTCAGCCATGGTACTTGGCTAATTTTGTAGATTACCTACGCCTACTCAACTTTAAGTTTGATGAATTAAATCTAAGAGAGATTCGTGCAGTAGATTATGACTTGGTAGATTGGTCATTTCTTAAATCTAATCGCCTAAATGGTGCTGAGGTGTTTAAGGACCTAACCATTTATCTGCAGAAACCCAATTTTGTTACGCAATATCCTAAATGTGTACCCATCAATGCTGATGTTCGCGATCGTAAGCTTGCAGAGGTCATTTATGATTACTACAGACGCTTCTTACCGTTTTTCTATTCATTCATTAAATTAATCAGATCAACGCAGCGCTTATCTCTAGAACGTAAATTACCCGTGATTGATAACTTTATGTCTAATTTTGGAGATCTTAGTACTGGTGAGTTTTATTCAAATATTCCATTTGATGATGCAGAGCTCAAAAGGATTTTGAAAAATGGCTTTGAAAAATATAGAGAGCATAAATCAGAACAGCGGTATAGCCGTGCCATCGCAGAGCTAACACCGATGTTTAAAGCTTTGTCTGAATACTTAAAGATTGTGTCTACGGTTAACTACGTGGATCTAGACCTTATTCACTTCTTACACAATGCATTTTTGGGTAAAAACTTTAATGTTTATTCAGATCTATTCGCTTTGGATAAAGAACCTAATTTGTTGGTCAATTTAAGTTGGACATACACAAAAGCATTTCAATATTCATAAATAGCACCATGGTAGTTTATGTGCATCGGCTATATCAAAAGGAAGAAGAATATAGCGATCTTTTAACGAAAGGGCCTGGTCATACCGAAGTTTTGTAGCAGAATCTCTAAAACAAGCTAGGTAAAGTTCAGTCATAAAGTTTCTCTTAAGCTACCTTCTTATTCAGTATGTGTTCGGCTAAGCGCTTGATACCGCCACCGTCCGTAATTAAATGTTCAAATAATTCGCCATTCGGGTTTTTAACTCCTTCCAACTGGCCTTTTTTGATGCCTAAGACATCAGAAATAATTGGATCTGAACCCGAATCAGCCAACAAGTAATATGCCGAGATCTGTTTGATTTGACCGTCACGGTCTAAGCGACCAATACATTGATCATGAACACCAGGCGACCAATCCAACTCACCAAACACAAATGTTTTGCATTTTGAGTGGTACTGCAAGCCATCAAGCCCGGCAGATGAACGTAATGAACTAATGAAGACTTTACTTTCATCATTCAAGAATGCTTGTTTAGATCGTTCCTTAGCTGCAGGTCCTTCCGTACCTGTATACATAACAGGATTGAATTCAGCCAAGCGTTCTAGCCAAATGTTGTACACATCTCGATGCCAACCATAAAGCATGACTGATTCACCAGACTCAACAAGCATACGCACGAACTCAGCGACATACGGCGCTTTGGCGATACCTGTTGCTTGGCGCATCATAATATTGAATTCTTCTGTCGCACGAAGCTTTTGCCCTTGGAATTCTTGAGTAGAGCTTAAAATTACTTTTGCCAGTTCCATTGCCTTGCCCTTAATTTGATCCAGTACTTTAGGATCGCTTTCGACATATTGAGGGATGATTTGTACTGGCGGTAACTCTCGATTTACATCTGCTCGAGTACGGCGCAACATTAGACCTTCATCACGTAAAAACATCCCGAACGCTTTAGGATCATTAATACGTTTTTCGTGTGAACACCACTCACGAGCGAATTCGGTAGCGGTACCTAAGCTATCTGGACGCAATATTTCAATGATGTTGTAGAATTCATCACCGTAGTTATAAATCGGTGTAGCTGATAGACCGAGGCGTAATTCAGCTTGGTCACTAATGAGTTTAGCAGCGGAATACTTTTGCGATGTATAGCCAGTCCGTAACTCTTGGATCTCGTCAAACACTACGTACTTAATCTTTCCGGCAAGATATTCAGCCCAACCGTTCAACTTTGAATAACTGGTGATAATGACATCGGGTGCTGCTTCACCCTCTTTGTGCAATGGATAAGGCGATGCTTTCTTTAGGATGTGACATTTTAGGTGCGGAGCAAAGCGTTCAATTTCATTCTTAATTTGCATTGGAAGATGTGTCATTGTCACAAAAAGCGCCGGGAGCGATTCAGGTAGAATCATCGGACATATTCCACTCGCTGTTTTGCCAAGGCCCAAATCATCCCCCAAGAGCAAACCTTTAACATTAAGTAGTAGATCTGCAGCTGCTCTTTGATACTCATATGGAGGCACGGCAAGATCAAATGTTTTGATCGGACGTTTATAGTCCATCACATCCAAAATATCTTCTTTTAGCGACACATAAGCCTTAGATTGCGCTTTCATGTATTTAAGATCATCAACATGCATTGGATAACGTTCAATAAACCAAAGTAGGTCGTGACAATTAGACGGCGTATCGCTTAACTCAATAAATTTTGATGCATGTTGGCTGACTTGTGGGAATACACGCTTAAGTCGTGTTTTAACATGTGGTTCACATTCAATGTGCCAGTTTTTTTCTTGACGAGAAATGGTGCCGTAAGATTTAGACATTAGAAGACCCCCACTAAAATACGATGGCGGTAAATAAATTTATTGTTCAGTTGGATTGGAATGTTATTCACCCAATACGGTGTACCAACCACATAGAGCGCTTTTATGCTGTCATGGCTTAAATAGCGATTGATCTGACGCAATAATGCGTTACGTGCACCATCTATTTTTAATTCAACACCCACCTTGCCGACATCAAGCTCAACAGTAAAATCAATGATGTCTTTATTTGATAGACGAACCTCACGTTCATACGGAATCTCATTGGCAATAAACATTTGCTCAATCGCGAGTTGTAAGTCTTTTTCGTTATAAAAACGGTATTTGTGTGAAGAAAACAGAATTCCAAGCTCTTCAATCGTTTTCATTCTGCATCCCCTTGGTCAGCTTTAGCAGCCTTTTTGTTTTTCTTCACCTGGCTTTTATCAATGGATTTTGATGGTACCAGTTCAACTTCACATTCAGTACACGATAATCTAAAAGTAGGACTACACGTTGCACCACGGCCACACTCAGGACACGCAAAAGATGCCCTAGTCTGTTTCTTAGGCTCAGGCTCAGGCTCTTCAAAATTGGCTAAACCAAGCTCTTGATAGAGTGTTCCACCGATCATAGTTTCTTTGAGTACAATAAGCTCGTTATCATCGCCGTTTGGTTGTTCACCCTTATAAAGTTTAACAACCTTAGGTTCTGGTATTGGTTTGTCGTCATCATCTAACGGATCTTCATCAAAAGCCGTTGGATAATAACCGCCAAGGTTTGCACCGGTATTTGATATGTCGATTAGTCCGATCGCTACATCAAAGGGATTCATTGTAGTGGGAGTCGGTTCCTCTTCTTCATCACTTGTTGGGATGGCATATCCAGTGAGGGAATCTGGTGCTTTTGACGGTTCGGCAACTGGCTTCTCTTTTTTAGGTGATTTCAAAGCTGAATTGATTTCATTGCCAAGTAAGGCAATATGAAATAGCTTTGGAGAAGCAGTCGGAATGGACTCCAACAACTGCACTTGCTCTTGAATCATTTCAAGACTTGAAATCGTTTTGGGTGCGTACTTGTCATACCATTTGATGATACGCCCTTCATCGACAAGCTCATTGCACACTTGAATAAACAAGCCATCAGGTGCAACGATTTCGGTCATCTTCTCGCCTGTCGTGCGACCTTCTTTTGTGCCGTCATCAGTCATAATCAAACCGATCTCAAGCATAAATGCCGCAAACTCAGCATTGTGATATGAGCGTTTAGATGGCTCACCAAAAATGCTTTGTTTCATATGACACATCTCATGTGCATAGCATTTAAAAATGTTAAGCAATGGTTGGGTGCCAAAGTAATCAGGGTTAAGGGCCAGTTCGTGCGTATACGCCGTATCATCTTCTGTCGAAGCAAATCTATTCTCAGACCAATAACCGGTATTTTTGTTGATACGTTGAAGCGTAATCAAACAATCTGGTAATTCATTTTTGAATAGCCTTTCATTGAAACGGTCATACACCAACTGCAGTTCTTCATAAAACTGCAACGTAGTTCTATTCTTTATGTTCATTTTTCAGTCGTCCAAACAGGATCAAACTAGGTGTGGATTGTACAAAACAACGTTTAAAGTTTACGCACAGCTTAAAATACAGTCAATAGTTTAAAATAATCAGCAAAGCATATATTTTTTTAAAAAAAAATTACAACACAAAAAATAAGTATCATTAAAGTGTAGGTTTAATAAATTGTGGTTGGTTTTCATAATATGAGTGTTACGCTTTACTTCCACACAAAACTGGTGTTCCTATATCAATTTTGAGGGTTTTAAGTATATTATAAGCCACTTTTGTTAAATGCACATAGAAGTTACTTTTAGCGTTTATAAATGCTGAATAATACCCTTATTGTCAATAAGGCGCTATTTAAAGGCAATGGTTCTTAATAATGCTGTTTATAGAAAACTGGATATCGAAATGAGTCTGAATAACATAAAACTAACAGCCAATTGTTTTGCCCTTACACATCCTGAAAATGAAAAGAACTTGTTCAAGTACATTTTTAGAGAAATGTTTAAACGAAATAAGGTCGAGACATTCTGTTCCGCAAAAGTCATATTTTTTACAGATGGCAAGCACATCTATTTAAGAACGTGCGTATCGGACGTCAAAATCCCAATGGCCAAAGAATACATTGAAATTTCGCACGGTCAGCAAATCACTGGAAAAATCATGGTTCCTCTTAACCGTGAATGTAGCTTTAACCGCCAAGAAATTGAAGAATACATTTCGGTCCACGGCGAAAAACCCAAAGGCAATTCAGGTAAGAAGCGTAAAAATCTAACTGGAGATGAAGCAGCCGAATTCACCAAAAACGCTCTTAGTAGCAAAGGTCTATTGGATGTCACTATAATTGAGCAACAATGTGGACCACAGCTCAGCATTTTGAATATTCCAGTCCAGACCATAGATATTTCATTTAGTGCGACTGTTGGTGATTTAGAGCTATTTAAAACAGCATGGCTCAATGGTATTGGTCGTGATAAAACCTACGGCTTTGGAATGATCCGCTTAGATGGTACTTTGTTTACACCGCCTTGTAATAATAGTGCTCACGACTAATCGAAAGGACTTTTAAAGTCCTTTTTTAAACGAAATTTTTTCAGATATTGATCTGATATAGATCCTGGTTGCTCAACATGAGAAATAAAGATTTAGATCCAAAGATAGGAATACCACTTAAAGTCATCACAGCGCGATTAGAACATGTGAAGTTTAACCTCAATGGCTTAATGAAATGTGTAGAAGCTTATGCGATCGCACGACAAAACAGTAAAGATCCGCACGAATGCCTAATCAGTGGTGATGAATGGACATATGCTGCACTAGATTGTCGAGATCCTATCTGGCGTGAACGAATGAAACGCACCAGTACCATTATGGGTGTTCAAGCCACTGGCCAAGAAATTCCACTCTCATTTATCAATCAGCTACCTTGCAACATTGGTGAAATCATTACTCTTGGCTCATGGAGCCTAACCAAAAATATTTATCGGTTTGAAGATCAAGTCATTCAAATGCTTGTAAAGACCGAGTACAACCGCAGTATCCCCGGTTTCCTATTAAACCTACCTGATATTGCGATCTACGTTCAAACCGACAATGCCAATCTCTACGTGCAAAATGAACAAGTGGTCGGTGTTATTTTTGCGAAAAACACGTTGAACGATCGCAAGGTGCTATTTACCACGGTATATACCGATACTGGCTTAGCAAAAACCATTACCATGCACTTCCCTGATGATGATGATTTTGAATCAACTGTTGAGGACTGCATGACCGATTTCATTGATACGTTTTTTGATGAAAAGAACTTGCCAGATGAACAAGAAATTAACACGTTCATGGAACTGCAGAAGAAGCTAATCAATTTGATTCTATGGTTCAGCCAAAAAGAACCAGATCTCAGACCATTAACACCAGAAACAACACAAGCCAGGCCTAAATTAGAGCTGATTAAGCGTGAATTGCGTTTATTTGAGGCCAATAAGTACAAGCCGACTATTGTTGGTACCGAAACAAATAAAAAGATCAATGAAGCGATCCTAAAGCGCGATGAAGATCTAAAGTCTGGCAACTACAAAGGTACCAAAAAACCACATCCACGGGTTCCTCACTGGAACTTTTACTGGTTGGGCAAACGTGGTACCAAAGAAAAATGGGTTAACCATTGGATACCATTTCAGATTGTTGGCGGTGTGCCTAAAGAAAAAGGGCTCTAAGGAATAAGTTATTAATTACGCAATGGTTGGGTAGTCTAAAAAATATTGGATTCCAACACTGATTCCGTAAAGCCAGTAAAAGCCCCATGAAATAAGAAAGAGCCCTATGTTGGCTCTTATTTTGTTTTTGTAAATCTCAATTTTAACGCAGCGTGATTTTCACTTTACCAACACACTTTTTGTTTAGTGGGCGATTATTACTATCTACCCGTCTCATATAGCCACATTGACTACAAGCAAAAGTATCATTACCTGAATCATTCGTAAATTTAAGCCAAATGTGACCATTGCCATCGTCTATATCTGTTTTAACGTATTTATCTAGATTCATGCTTAAACCTCTTAATAAGCTCACTCGATAATAACAATAGTTTTGCTTAGATAGTATTTTTCCAAAAGGAATTATTAACAGATTTTATATGTTTTTTAAGAAAAGTTTTTGAGCGCTTTTATTTATTAAAATTGAATTATTAAGCAAGGAGTTATAAAGCATGGCTAAATCAATAGACCAGTTATGGAGTGAATTACAGCAGATTCAATTTGATGAATCTAATTCCTTACCATGCGAATTCCATATCTGGAATAAAGGTACATATCGCTATCAGATCCTAGATTGGTTTGAAGCAAATTCTGAAAATGGCGTATTAAGCTTGCAAGGCAAAACCCATAAAACATTATGGGAAGAGTTTGGCAACACCCCGATAAACAATGATGATGAAATCGAAGAAGACTTTCATCTATGGGGCAAAGGTACAGACCGCTTCATTATCTGGCACTGGTTTGATGATCAATTAGAACACGGTGTAATTAGCTTAATTGAGAAAGGAGTTGCGTAATGGGATTATTTAGTTGCCCTCACTGTAATAGTGATATTGATACTAACGATAAAAAGTCTGGCCATCAGGTGAATGATGTAATTCAAGAAACCTTTTGTTCTGTTGACTGCAGTATTGAATATCTGGTGCATAACTCACAAATGATTGCAGTAGATCAATACGGAAGTTTGCCATTAAGCAATGAAAACCTGAATGAATTCATTGAAGCATTTTCTAATGAGGGTGTTGAAGATGATGTGTTAGAACACATCAAAGCTGAACTTTGTTAAGTAGTCGCGCACGTGCTCTAAACAACACTGACAATTGCATTTAAAAAAAGGGCTTAAATCATTTAAGCCCTTTTAATATTTATACGATAAGAAAACTTTCTAATGTTTTTCCAGATTCAATCTCACGATTTAACCAGGATGGACGTTTACCACGACCGGCCCACACTTCTTTGTGGTTATTCGGGTTGCGATATTTAGGATCTGCTTTAACCACTGGCTTTTTATTTAATTTACGATTTTCGCCGTGCT
Source organism: Acinetobacter sp. NigerLNRRAM0016 (assembly GCF_054112845.1). NCBI lineage: Bacteria > Pseudomonadati > Pseudomonadota > Gammaproteobacteria > Moraxellales > Moraxellaceae > Acinetobacter > Acinetobacter sp. NigerLNRRAM0016. Next base: position 489 of record NZ_JBSYVT010000028.1, on the reverse strand, counting down.
CATTTAATTCAAGAATAGTTAAGCCTAATTCTTTTGCGATCTCAAACATTTTGAGATAACCGTCATCAAGTTTCTTATTCTCTACTACAACAATTTGGTTTTGTGCCTTTTTAATTAGGTCTTCTAACTGGTCTTTACTTAGGTTTTCAACTTCCATAACTAATCTCGAAAATTTGGATATATCAAATATACACCAGTGCGTTTTGTTTACAACCGCATACGGTACTTTTAATTGATTAAAATATTCGACTTATTCCATGGCTATTCTAATTTTTAAGCATAAGTTATTCCCACTTTAAATACATTAATCTAAAAATACATTCAACCTGTTAGGTAAATTAATATGCACAAGTATCTCATGATGAATCTTGCGATTAACGAAACATCAGCACTACCAATTGGTATCCGTATTTGTGATTTTAATATCGGCTTATATGCCTCTAAAAAAATTTCAGAAGTGCCAGCTTTAATGGCATTGGTTAATTACAC
>NZ_JBSYVT010000027.1:0-45740 GCF_054112845.1 Acinetobacter sp. NigerLNRRAM0016 | reverse complement strand
TCAGTAAAAATCCACACAAGTTGTTCTTCATAATCTCTTAATGATCTATCTAATACCTCGTCAGTATTAGATGCCGGACTCGATATTTAAAACAACTCAGCACTTCGTGCTTCGTTTGTTTCCGCCTATCTCGTCGGTATGGGTGCATTATAGGGGAAATAAAAACCCTTGCAAGCACTTTTAACTCGCTGTTTTCATGAGTGTTGTATTTTTACGCACCAATTTGGTTCATTATTATACTTTTATTACCATAAACTACTAATTCTACAGCAGAAATATGAATAAAATATTTCTGCTGAATTTTTTCATTATTTTGTTGGGTTTGCCTGTTTAACGCTCACATTCAGAATTTTCACAGGTTGTTGCGGTACATCTTGGTGCATGCCAAAGCTTGTGGTTGGCACTTTTACAATTTTATCGACCACATCCATCCCTTTTGTCACCTTACCAAAGACGGCATATCCAGCATTCATTGAGCCTTTATTTAAGAAATCATTGTCTGCAACGTTAATAAAGAACTGACTGGTGGCTGAATTGGGGTTATTGGTGCGCGCCATCGCCAATGTGCCGCGTGTATTCTTCAAGCCATTTGAGGATTCGTTGGTGATCGGTGCTTTGGTTTGCTTTTCGACCATGTTGGCATCCATTCCACCACCCTGAATCATGAATCCTGGAATTACACGATGGAAAATAGTGCCGTTATAGAAATTTGCTTTTGCATAGTCTTCAAAATTTTTTGCTGAAATTGGTGCTTTATCATTAAAGAGCTCAATTTCAATATTTCCCATTGATGTTTTCATTTCCACCAGAGTATTGGCTGCGTATGTACACACACTGAATGTTGCTGCAGTCAATAACGCGAGGCTTTGCTTTAACATGTTAGGGGTTCCTATGATGTATTTTATGGTTGGTTATATTTAGCACAACTCTCAAGTTTCAGGTAGTTTTGCCTTTCTTTTATTGATCTACCCAACAAAAAATACAACATTCTCTAGTTTTTGGAGGGTTCAAATGAAACCCTCTACTTATATTCCAACGTGGTATTAACTGTGCTTATCCCAAAATTTTCGGAACTTGCGACTCATCTCGATATAGTTCTTTTTTGCAGTACTGGATAAACCTGCGAGATTGATAAACCCATGGGTCATGTTGGGATAATCATGGTGAGCCACGTTTACGCCCTGATGTCGAAGTTTATGCGCATAAATCTCCGCTTCATCATGCAGTACATCATGCCCTGCGGTGACCACAAAGGCAGATGCCAATTTTTTTAAATTGCCATAGGTTGGCGAAATAATCGGATCATCCAGTGCGACTTGATGTTGCATTGCATAATGCGCAGTCACGGTATCCACATCATCACCCGTTAAGATCAAGCCATCTTTATAGGCAAAGAAGGACGGATGACGACTTTTGAAGTCCAAAGCTGGATAAATCAGAAATTGAGCATGCGGCGCATAAGCTTTTCCCGCACTGCGCTGTGCCACAACTGCACTTAAATTACCGCCCGCACTGTCCCCTGCCACTGCAATGCGATTTTTTAAAATCTTCAGCTGTTTACGGTTTTGATAAACCCAAGCCAAGGCATCTTCACAACTCTGGACAATTTGATGCGGCGATGCTTCTGGTGCCAATGGATAGTCGATACTGAGCACTTGTACATTCGCATGTCGCGCCAATAAACGGCAAACTTCATCATAACTGTCGATACTACCCACGACAAAACCTCCGCCATGATAGAACACCAGCATAGGCAGTTTTTTATTGGGAGCCGGATGATAGTGGCGCGCAAAGATGGTGCCGCTATGTAAAGGTAAGCGTAAATCTTCCACCTGTTTAATAGCTGTCGATTTTCCCGCCAGAAGTTGGCTCTGCAATTCAAAGGCTTTACGAGAGTGCTGGGCATCTGCCGAAATAAAGCCTGTTTTATTTTGTTTATACTGGACGGCAACCAAACATTTAAGAAAAGGGTCTAATTCGGGATAGTGATAAGGATAAGCCAAGGCCTTGACGATATTTTCCTGTACAAAATTGGGCAGCTTATCTAACAGCCGTGCTGCGGTGCCTTGATTTTGTTCCATGACTTTTTGTATTGATACGCCCATAAACGACTTATTCCTTGTTGTTTTATCTTTCGGTGAACTTTAAGAAATAAAGCTCAACCTTAAATTATGGCTTTTGCAACAAAGATAATCTGCTTTAAGCATATTGTCATTAACACTCTTTCTGCAAGTTCAAGTCAAAATCATCAATACAAAGCTTTAAATCCAAAACAAGTACAATATATATAAGCAGTGAAAGAGATTCAGACAGTACACCTCATTCAAGTACTGTCTTTTCCTCTAAATATGCGTTAACTTAAGCCCGCAACTATTGTTGCATTGATTGCGGTTGTGCCTGCATATCCTGCATTTGAGCCTGAGGAGCATTCATATTTGCAGATCCATCTGCCTGCGCTGCAATTCCAACTTGTCCTTGTGCGCCCACTTCAGCGCCAGTCGACATTTGAGCTGTTTCAGTCGCTTGTACAGGATCTTTTGAAGCACAACCCACTGCAAGCACTGAAATAGCTAACATAGAAATAGAAAATAAACCGACTTTTTTCATACAGAGTTCCTTTGAAAATAAAATACACAAAGCCTTGCTCCAGCTTTGCGAGAACTAGGATTGATGTTTTTACTGAACTTTGCACACATCTACCGTTACGGTTTTTTACGACTTGGTGGCGTTCTGCAATGTTTTTTAAACAGACCGATTCAGGCTTAATTTGTTTTTAGAAAAATCATAAAGCATACAAATTGCTATTTTTATTCAATTAAATTTCATCACACTTCTATCACCTGCCTGAGAACAAGATCAATCCGAGAGATGTTTAGTCATAAAACACGTCATGATTGTTGCGGAACAAACACATAACCGACGCATTGCAACGTGATTGACATTTAATTGCTATAAAACATTGCAGTTCTGCGCAATTTCACAAAAAAAAAGCTTATTCGGAGGTTGAATAAGCTTAAAAACAGATTCTGAATCAATCTATCAGAAACTACAGCAGCGATTGCTAAGGCATAGCTTAAGAAAATCTATAAAAATTGTGAAATATTTAATTTCGTTTAACTTGATCGCTTTTTGCTCTTAATGAATGGATTAAGGCCATTTCATCTCGCCTTTGACCACTTTCGCGCCTAATTCTAGGCTGCCAGACTCTGTTAAATCAGGATATTGTTGCTGCATGCTTTGAACTAACGCAGCAGTATTTTTGCTTTTTTTCACGGCCTTTTCATACTGCTTTAAATAATCGATGGAAAAGTTCACCGCATTTAGACCTTCAGCAGCACCCGCCTGCATATGTGCAGGAACAACGACTTCAGGCTGAAGCGCTTTGATCGATTCCAATGTCTTCAGCACTTCTGCACGATCTTGAGCACTTGGCGTATCCGCCATCCATAGATGAATACCCGATGAAACTGGAATACCCCCAACCACCGCTTTGGCACTCGGAATCCATAAATAAGTCAGTTCCTTGTGCCCTTTAATGGCAATCACTTCATTTTCCAGCGTTAAAGTTTTACCAGTATATGCTTCAGGTACAATGATTTTGCTCGGTGCATTTGCTCCCATTTGTGGTGCCCAGTATTGCACTTTCAAGGCCTGAGTCGCCTGAATATGTTGCACGGTTTCAGGCGTTGCAATGATTTTCACCTTGGGGAAATACTGCTGAAAAACATCCAAACCAAAATAATAATCAGGATCACCATAGCTGACGAAAATGGTGCTTAAGGTTTTACCTCGATCCAGAATATCTGCGGCAATTCGTAGCGCTTCAGACTTAGAAAATTGGGCATTCACCAGCATGACTTCTTTGTCGCCTTCAATCAGGGTAGATGTCACGCCAAAATGTTCAGGTTGGGCTAAACATGTATGAATTTTTAAGTCTTGCGCATACGCAGTAGAACTCAATGCTAAGGCTGTTAAGGCAACAGCATAAAACTTGGCTTGCATGGTATTCATCTCAGATTCGATTTTGAATACTATAAGTTTCAGTTTTTGCCGAATAAACCACCTAGATTAAGATAAACTGTTGCAAATATTGCAACAAAAATCAGAAACATGGATACCTTAAAAGCCATTCAGGTCTTTGTCTGTATTGCCCAACAAGGCAGTTTGACCAAAGCAGCAGACCAGCTCAATTTTTCACGCGCCATGGTGTCACGCTATTTGGAGCATCTGGAAAATCACTTTTCTGCCCGATTATTTCATCGCAATACTCGTAAAATCTCGCTCACGGCTGCTGGTGAACAAGCGCTGCATTACTGTGAAAATATTTTGCAACAACAGCAACTGCTGCTGGAAATGACTCAAGATCAGCAACAAACAGGGATGATTCGCCTGACCACGGGACTATTTCTATTACAAAATGGTCTAGCCGAATGTATTCAACGCTTCCGTCAGCAGTTTCCATTTGTACAGTTTGATATTGTGGTGACCGAAGACACGCTCGATTTAATTGAGGCGCAGATTGATCTGGCTTTTCGTATCAGTCCGAAAATTGCCGAAGGCTTAATTGCGCGCCCCTTATTTCCGATCGACTCGGTGCTATGCGCGCATCCTGAGTATTTGGCTCAAGCACCTGAAATTCAGCATCCCGACCAACTATTGCAACACACCTGTCTGACGCATCACAGCATGCATTCCGTCTGGACCTTGAATGCCATTAACCAAAAACCGCAGAACTATGCCTTAAACAGTGTGATTCAAAGTAACGATGCCTATGCCCTATTAGAACTGTGTAAACACGCCCAAGGGATTGCCATGTTGCCATCCGCACTGGTACAAGCTGAACTGCATCAAAAGCGGCTCCTTCAGATTCTACCCGACTACGCCCTGCCGCAAATGCAATTGTCTGTGGTGTATTCATCGCGTCGCCATTTAAGTAAAAAAACACAAGAATTCATCGCATTTGTGGCTCAACACTTCAATTTGTCTTAAAAAAACAGAAATAGTGCAAATTTAATCAAGCCGACAACTTGAATTTTCCATCCCTGCCCCGAACTCTTTTACTAATCATGAATTTCACAACTCATGGCAGTTCAGAATTAACCAGTGAATACTGACGCCAAAGGACTGTACATGTTTAAAAACCCTTTTAAACGGAGTAAATCAATGACAACTGAGCAAAACGAACAAGCTCAAGACCTTCAACAAGAGCAAGCGGACCAACAAGCAGCGCAAACTCAAGCTGAAACCGAGCAAGCAGACGTTTCAGTTGAAGATTTACAGGCGCAAATCGGCAAGCTTGAAGACAGTCTAAAACTGGAAAAAGCGCGCACTGCCAATGCCGTTTATGAAGCACAGAAAAGCGTAGAACGCATTCAACGCGAATCTGAAAAACATAAAGACACGGTACTGGAAAAGTTTGCGAAAGAATTACTCGACTCTGTCGACAATTTAGAGCGTGCAATTCAAGCGGCTGGTACAGAAGAAACGCCAGTACTTGAAGGTGTAAAACTCACGTTGAAATCTTTACTCACGACACTTGAAAAATTTGGTGTGGTCGAAGCAGACACTCAAAATGGTTTCAATGCAGATTTGCACCAAGCGGTTGGTATTGATCCAAATGCCAAAGCGAACGAAATTGGCACAGTTTTACAGAAAGGTTACACCTTAAATGGTCGTTTACTTCGCCCTGCGATGGTGATGGTAGGCGCATAAACCCTATAAATACGGGAGTTTGTGAAAAATTTTCAGAAAAATAACTTGAAAAATTTTGAACGGCTCTCATATCGGATAACAAGCAAAAACATTGCAAAAAATTTTTGAGGAACAGATCTAATGGCTAAAATCATTGGTATTGACTTAGGTACTACAAACTCATGTGTTGCTGTACTTGAAGGCGACAAAGTTAAAGTAATCGAGAACGCTGAAGGCGCTCGCACAACTCCATCGATTATTGCGTATAAAGATGGCGAAATCTTGGTGGGTCAATCTGCAAAGCGTCAAGCAGTAACCAACCCTAAAAACACATTATTCGCGATCAAACGTTTGATCGGTCGTCGTTATGAAGATTCTGCGGTACAAAAAGACATCGGTCTCGTACCTTACAAAATCATCAAAGCTGACAATGGTGATGCTTGGGTTGAAGTTAACGACAAGAAACTTGCACCACAACAAATCTCTGCTGAAATCTTGAAAAAGATGAAGAAAACTGCAGAAGATTACTTGGGCGAAACCGTTACTGAAGCCGTAATTACCGTTCCTGCTTACTTTAACGATGCACAACGTCAAGCAACGAAAGATGCAGGTAAAATTGCTGGTCTTGATGTTAAACGTATCATCAACGAACCAACTGCTGCGGCACTTGCGTTCGGTATGGACAAAAAAGAAGGTGACCGTAAAATCGCGGTTTACGACTTAGGTGGCGGTACTTTCGACGTATCGATCATTGAAATCGCAGACTTAGATGGCGACCAACAAATCGAAGTATTGTCGACCAACGGTGATACCTTCCTTGGCGGTGAAGACTTTGACAATGCGTTGATCGAATTCTTGGTTGAAGAGTTCAAGAAAGAGCAAAGCGTTAACTTGAAGAATGATCCACTTGCGTTACAACGTTTGAAAGAAGCTGCTGAAAAAGCAAAAATCGAGCTTTCTTCTTCTAACGCAACTGAAATCAACCTTCCATACATCACAGCTGATGCGACTGGTCCTAAACACTTAGTGATCAACGTAACACGTGCAAAACTGGAAGGTTTAGTAGCTGACTTAGTAGCTCGTACCATTGAGCCTTGCCGTATCGCGCTTAAAGATGCAGGTCTTTCGACTTCTGACATCTCTGACGTCATCTTGGTGGGTGGTCAGTCGCGTATGCCAATGGTTCAACAGAAAGTTGAAGAATTCTTTGGTAAAGAACCACGTAAAGACGTGAACCCTGACGAAGCGGTTGCAATTGGTGCTGCGATTCAAGGTGCAGTATTGTCTGGTGACAAAACTGACGTTCTTTTACTTGACGTAACACCGTTAACTTTAGGTATCGAAACAATGGGCGGCGTATTGACTCCGATCATTGAGAAAAACACCACGATTCCTGCGAAGAAATCTCAAGTGTTCTCTACCGCTGCTGACAACCAGCCTGCTGTAGACATTTCGGTTTACCAAGGTGAACGTAAAATGGCTCAACAAAACAAATTGTTGGGTAACTTCCAGTTAGGCGACATTCCACCTGCGCCACGTGGTGTGCCACAAATTGAAGTATCGTTCGACATCAACGCAGATGGTATCTTAAAAGTATCTGCGAAAGATAAGAGCACAGGTAAAGAGCAATCGATCCAGATCAAAGCAAACTCAGGTTTGTCTGATGCTGAAATTGAAGCAATGATCAAAGATGCTGAAGCGAATGCGGAAGAAGATCGTAAGTTTGAAGAACTTGCTAAAGCACGTAACGAAGCAGATGCTCTTGTTTCTAGCGCGCAAAAAGCCATCAAAGATCTTGGCGAACAAGTAACTGCTGATGAAAAAACAGCAATTGAAACTGCAGTTTCTGAGCTTGAAGCTTCTACGAAAGAAAACGATGTAGAAGACATTAAAGCGAAAACTGAAGCGCTGCAAAACATCATTATGCCAATCAGTCAACGTGCATACGAAGCGGCTCAACAAGCGGGCGGCGCGCAAGGTTTTGATCCAAATGCATTCCAAGGTGGCGATGCGGGTCAACAACAAAAAGCGGACGACGGTGTTGTAGATGCTGAGTTCACTGAAGTAAAAGATGACAAAAAATAATTTGTCAGATAGAAAAGACCGCGCGTAAGCGCGGTTTTTTTATTTTTGGGTGCTGTATATTTCCAAACCGTGCACTCTTCGCTACATTAAGCACACATAAAAAAGAAAAATGATTTATGCATCGACTTGGGCTTACTCTACTTTTCTTGGCTTTACTTTGGCTCAGCTATCAAAGCCATACACACTTTCAACTACGCTATAACGCCTGGTCGGATCGGATACTGCATCCCTTTGATCAACGCTTACGCTTTAAAATTGGCAATGTGGATCCACGTTTTGGGCTCACACAAGAGCAAGTCATTCAACTGAGCCAAGAAGCCTTAAGCATCTGGCAGCAAGGTACCCAGCAAGATCTGTTTGTTTATGATCCGAATGCCAAGCTCAGTATTGAACTGATCTATGATCAGCGCCAACAAGAGGCAGATGCATTAAAACAAACCCAACAAAAGCTGAATTACAGCATGAACCAAACGGGACGCTCATCGGACAATATTGAACATGCACGCGCTCAGCTTGAATTTAGCCAGCAGCGTTTAGCACAACAAAAACAGCAATTAGAAGCTGAATATCATCACCTACAAAGCCAGTTTGCTGATGCCAGATCAGCTGCTCAACAGCGAAATCTGCGCGATCAGCAACAACAATTGCAGCAAAGAATTGCCCAATTCGAACAGGAAGTTCGCTACTATCAACAGCAAAATCAGAGCTTTAATCAGCAGGTCGATCAACACAACCTGAGTATTCAACAGTTGAATCAGGACATCGTGCAAGCCCAGCAACGTTTTCCTGCGCGCGAATTCCATAAAGGTGTGTTTATGGGCAATAAAATTGAAATCTATCAATTTGATGGGCATGATGATTTAAGACTCACCATCGCGCATGAGTTGGGACACGCCTTGGGACTGGCACATCATAATGACCCAGAAGCCTTGATGTATCCCATGCTTGGGGAACAGGATTTACAGCATTTTCGGCTCAGGGCTGCGGATTTACAGTTATTAGCCGAACGGCAATAACTTCTTGTAAAATACCCTTAAACTTTATAAGGCTTTTGGCTGGATTTGCGCAGCAAAAGATTGGATTTCATGCTATTGTGATAGAACCATCCACACAGCAAACTGAGCGGAGAACAATGTGAGTTACTACCATATTCTCATTGAAGTGAATGATCATATCAGCACAATTGAACAGACTCGTGATTTGGAATTGTTTGATATTATTGAAATTCAGCCTTATCTCCACTCTATTATCCTGCCGTACTTCAATGAGCAAGAAATTGAACTGGAAGATGAAAATATTGAATTTCAGGATATTTTGCATTTAGAAATCAAGCAGACTTTGCTGCCGATTCAACATCTGATTGAAGAAGAACAACGCCTACTTCCAAGCGATACAGATGTCACCATTACCGCACATGAAATTTTTAATAACCGTGATTTAAGTCAGGATGTCACCACTGTGATTTTTGATATTCTAGAAGCGGTGAAACTCGATCCAATCGAAGCCGAATAAGCCATCGGAAATGTGATGACGGTGCAGCAGCACCGTCATCTTCTTTTTTACTTCATCATTAATTTGGCATTTTCATTACGAAAAGCGCGTAAAGTCTGTTGCCCTGCACGTCCTGTCGGATTTAAACCCAAACGAATCTGTTCATCACGAATTGCTTGTCGAGTTTTATCACCAATCAAACCATCGACTTTACCAATGTCATACCCACGATTGAGCAAATATTGCTGAATTTCACGACGCTCTGCACGGGATGTACCTGCATCATTGGTCGGCCAACTTTGTTGAAACCCGCCCTTGCCTTGTAACCGATCGGATAAATGCGCAATGGCTAAGGCATAACTTTCTGCCGCGTTATAACTATAAATCGCATCAAAATTTTTAAAGACCAAGAACTTAGGACCATTTTCTCCTGCTGGTGCCAGCAATCCTGCTGGGGTACTTTCAGATAAATTTCCCTGAATTAAGGCACTGCCATCCACACGTTGCACACCTTGACTCATCCAATACGACAAACTTTTCTTATTACGACGCCCTTCACCTGACATGGACAAGCTTGCAGGTGTCGTGACCTCAAAACCCCACGGCATGCCCGTTTGCCAGCCGCGCTTGGTCAGAAAATTGGCAGTCGATGCCAAGGCATCCGAGGTACTCGATACCAAATCACGGCGCCCATCACCATCAAAATCAACCGCTAATTCTTCATAGGTAGACGGCATAAACTGTGTATGCCCAAATGCTCCTGCCCACGAACCGCGTAACTGCTCTTCGCTTAAATCACCACGCTGTAAAATGCGCATGGTGGCAAAAAACTCACCACGGAAATAACTTTGACGGCGACCTTCACAACTTAAAGTCCCTAAGGCCTGTAATAAAGGATAACTCCCTGAAATATTTCCAAAATTACTTTCCACCCCCCAAACTGCCACCACCGTTTCAGCAGGCACACCATAGGCTTGGGCAACGCGATTCAATACTTCACGATGTTGAGCTAATTTTTGTCGCCCCATCTCTACACGTTCATCATCCACCAGACCTGACAAATAATCCCAAATGGGTGTAGAAAATTCAGGTTGATAATTCAACTTATCAATCACGCTATAATCAGGCGTTAAATTTTGGGTATAACGGTCATAAGTGCTCGCACTGACCCCCGCAGCAAGTGCCTGGCTACGTAAATTCGACAAGCAACCTTGAAAATTATTCTCGGAACTGTAAGCACTTGGCTTTGTTAAGTTATTGTTATAAGTCGAAACTGAAGCTGGTTGACCATTAATAATCAATTCCGCATGGGATGGCGCAGCAATCCAGAAAATGGATCCAAAAATAAAATAATTAATTCGTTTCATCATCACTTTCGTTTTAAATTCAAATTATGCGCTTACCTTAACACTCCAGCGCAAAATTGACAGATAAGAAACGTAAAATTTGAATTCATTTTCTTAATTTTAAATTCATATTTCATTTTTAAATTTAAAATAATTATCCACAATCCAAATAAAAGCATTCTTTGAATTCAAAACCACACTTTTAAATTTAAACTCGAGATTTGAATTTAAAAAACCTTATCCACAGCCGTATTTTTTAAATTCAAAGCACAAACACCCACAGCCCAAGCAGACTCAGCATAAATTATGACACTTGAGCGTGCTTTTTGAATTCAAAAACCCTGTTTTAAATTCATAAATCGCATATTTAAATTTAAAAAATAAATTTAAAAGCGTGCTCCCACTTTAAATTCATAATATTTTATCCACAATTGAGGTTTTGCATGGTATTTAAATTCAAACTTTCCAGTAAAACCCAGTTTTAAATTCAAAATATTTTTCTATTTTCTTATGCTTTACTCAGTACAACCGAGCATTTATAGCTTATTTTTCATTCAACCCAGACACAATAAAAAGCTCAAATTTGCGATAAAAGGCAATACTGCAATACTGGGTCGCGTAGCATGCCTGAGTCGTTGACATAAAAAAAGCGATCCACAGAGTGATCGCTTTTTTGCTAAACAGTTCAGGATTTAAATGGTCATATCTTCGCTTAATGCTAAAGGCACAGGCAAAATTTTCGCCAATTGACGGCATAAAGTGGTCAATTGGGTGCTGTCATTTGGCATTAACGTGATGTGACCGATCTTGCGGCCTGCACGTTCCGTTTTGTTGTACAAATGCAGATGTGCGCCATTTAATGCCAAAACCTGTTCCGATTTTGGATATTGTCCAATGATATTGATCATTACGGTAGGGCGGACCACTTCGGTTGAACCCAAAGGTAAGCCTGCAACTGCACGAATATGATTTTCAAACTGCGAACACACCGCACCTTCAATCGACCAGTGACCTGAGTTGTGCACGCGTGGCGCCATCTCATTGGCAAATAGGCCTTGTTCTGTCACGAACAATTCTAGCGTGAGCACGCCGACATAGTTCAGGTGATTGAGTAAACGCGTGATGTAGTCTTGTGCAGCCGGTTGTAAATCTGCACTGTTCGGCGCAGGAACAATCGAATGCGACAAGATGCCGTTGTGGTGATGGTTTTCAGCCAAAGGCCAAGTTTTCACTTCACCATCTTGACCACGCACCGCAATGATGGATACTTCACGCGAGAAAGTCACAAAACTTTCTGCAATCAGACTTTTTGCTGGACCCAATTCAGCCCAAGCTTGCTCAATTTGATCTTCGCTACGCAGAACAAACTGACCTTTACCGTCATAACCGCCAGTGGCTGTTTTCAGCACCAGAGGCAAACCAAGCGCAGCCACAGCTTGCTGTAAACTCTCCAAAGAGTCCACCGCTTGGTACGGCGCAACAGGAATCTGCAATTGATCGAATAAGGCTTTTTCCATTAAACGATTTTGTGCAGTCGCTAAAGCTTGGCGCGGCGGGTGAATGGCTTTGCTTTGCGTCAAAAGATCGACATCCGCAAGCGGCGTATTTTCAAATTCCAGACTAAACACGTCTGCGCTTTGAATAAACTGTTGCAGACCTTGTTCAGTCTGACTTGAAATCACCTGACCTAAAGCTGCAGAAGGGCAGTCTGTATCTGCTTCATAGAAGGTACATTGAATATTGAGTGGCAATGCTGCTTGCGCCATCATGCGACCCAATTGACCACCACCAAAAATACCGATGGTTTTGTTCATAACCTGTGTCCCGTTTTAAGCTTGACCCGGAATATTATTGCTTGCCACTTTTTCCGTTTGTGCTGCACGGAAGTTTGCTACATTTTCAGCAATCTCTGGACGTGTCAAACCAAGAATTTGTGCTGCCATAATGGCCGCATTGGTTGCACCTGCAGGACCAATTGCCAAAGTACCCACCGCAATACCTGCTGGCATTTGTACAATAGAAAGCAGTGAATCAACACCATTTAAAATAGATGATTTTACTGGCACACCCAACACTGGTAAGTCGGTTTTTGCCGCACACATACCTGGTAAATGTGCTGCACCACCTGCGCCAGCAATAATCACTTGAATACCACGATCACGTGCAGTTTCAGCATATTCAAATAAACGATCTGGGGTACGGTGTGCAGAAACAACTTCAGCTTCAAATGGGACACCAAGTTGCTTAAGCATATTGGCAGTGTGTTCGAGAGTCGCCCAATCAGATTGAGAACCCATGATAATTCCTACGAGGGGTTGAGCGTCTTGTGCTGCGGCCGCATTCATTGCTAATGTTCCAGAGATTAGTGTGAAAGAGGATAAATCTCGACGAGAGCCAAGCTTTAACTGGTTCAGAAGCCCGATATTATAGACTGATTTTTCATCTCACCAAAATTTATGCAGGGCAGGAGTGAGATATTTTTGCTTTTTTTTCGATAAAAATAAGGAAATGATTCCGAGGATAAACAAATGCAACGCTCCAAGCATGATTGAGACGGCTCTACTGCCAATTTTGCAACTTAAATGTCGTTAACGGCTCAAACCAAGATTCGTACAGTTTAATTCTGCTCTATAAAACTTACTGACTTCGAAATACAAAATATACACACCCCAATAGGCAAAAACCTGCCCAGAGATAGTCCAACTTAAACGGTTGCTTAAATAGATAAATCATAAAAGGCACAAAAATCACTAAGGTCATGACTTCTTGGGTAATTTTCATTTGACCTACAGACCAGCCATCCTGAGATAATAAGCGTGTCGCAGGAATCATAAAGGTATATTCCAGTAGCGCAATCAACCAGCCAAATAAAATGGCTTGCCACAATGGCGCACCATGTAAAAACTTCAGATGACCATACCAAGCCAAGGTCATAAAGCAATTGGCAATCACCAACAGAGCAAAGGGAGTGAGCATGGTATGTATCATTAGGCTACATTCACAATCAAGACCAAGAATGGGCTGAAAATTATACGCCAAAGTGCCCATTTTAGGGGATTTTATCGGCTTTAATCTGCGGTTAATTTACGCTGTAACAGCGGTCTAAATTGATACAAGAAAAACTATCTTTTCCCAAAGAGCCTTGCTATCGTTGCTGTCAAATCGAATCAATTCTGACAACAACACCAATCATGAAGTTTTGTGTCAAAAAGCAGTGGAGTTAAAAATCAATGCATCTGCATATTTTGGGTATTTGCGGCACCTTTATGGGTTCATTGGCGTTACTGGCGCGAGATTTAGGACATAAGGTGACAGGTTCTGATTTGAACGTCTATCCGCCAATGTCGACCCAACTGGAAAATGCAGGCATTACCTTGATGCAAGGCTATGATCGTAGTCATTTACAACCACATCCGGACTTAGTCATTGTCGGCAATGCCATGAAACGCGGCATTGATGCCGTGGAATATATGTTGAACGAAGGGCTTCCGTATATTTCAGGACCACAATTCCTCGCGGATCATGTGCTTCAAGGTAAACATGTACTGGGTGTTGCGGGTACGCATGGGAAGACCACTACCACTACGATGTTGGCGTGGGTACTCGATCAAGCAGGCTTAGAACCCGGCTTTTTAATTGGCGGTGTTCCTTTAGGTTTTTCTGAAAGTGCCCGTTTAGGCGCTGGAAAATATTTCTGTGTCGAAGCCGATGAATATGACTCGGCGTTTTTCGATAAGCGTTCTAAGTTCGTGCACTATCATCCTAAAACTGCGATTTTAAACAACCTTGAATTTGACCATGCTGACATTTTTGATGATTTGGCCGCTATTCAAAAACAATTCCATCATTTGGTCCGTACCATTCCAAGTGAAGGTCGCATTATTGCACCCATTACCGAAACCAATATTGATGAAGTTTTAGCAATGGGCTGTTGGACGCCTGTAGTGCGTACTTCTTTAGATGCGCATGCTGATGCAGCACTGTCTGCGGAACAACTTTCGGCAGATGGTTCACACTTTAAAGTCTTACAGCATGGCGTGGTTAAAGGCGAAGTAAAATGGAATATGACAGGGCAGCATTCGGTCGCGAATGCCTTAGCCACTATAGCTGCGGCTGAACATGTGGGTGTGGCGATTGAAACGGCTTGTGAAGCCTTGTCCAATTTTGGTGGGGTTAAACGTCGTATGGAGCTACTTGGCACCATTCAGGGTATTGAAGTTTATGATGACTTTGCGCATCACCCTACAGCCATTGAAACCACGCTAGATGGCGCGCGTAAACGCTTAGGCGAGCGTAAATTGTGGGCGATTATTGAACCACGCTCAAACACCATGCGTATGGGCAGCCATAAAGATGGACTCGCTTATTCAGCACGCTTGGCTGATGAAGTGATCTGGTATCAACCTGAAGGTTTAGACTGGGACTTGCAGCCTGTGGTGGATGCAGCGCCAAATAAAGCCGTAGTTGCACGTTCTCTGGAAGACATTATTCAAACCGTGCTGACTGAAGCAGGTGAGGGCGATGCTGTGGTGATCATGTCGAATGGTGGCTTTGGTGGTCTACATCAAAAACTAATTCATGCCTTAGAAACACAATAAATACTGAACTGAAAAAGCCCGCTGCAAGCGGGCTTTTTTTATTTTTTGAGCATGTGACGAGGGTTATGCCGCAACATCCAATAGGCTTTGATCACGTTTAAACATCACATCCACATAAGAACACACAGGTACGATTTTTAACTGTTGTTCACGCGCATATTCCACCAAAACATCCAGCAACTGACGTGCTACACCTTGCCCGCGCAAACTGTCATCCACCCAAGTATGGTCTGCCACAATTGTAGCGGCATCACGCCATAGATATGTAATTTCAGCAATCCGCTGACCCGCAGCATCATTTAGAAAAAACTCACCCTTTTGCGCATTATTTTGATGTTGGAATTGCATGCTCAGCGATCCTTAATTTGGAAAAATTACAGCTAACATGCCATAAGCAATGCAGAAAAAATACCCAGTTTTTATATCCGTCGACCAAAGTTTAAAATCTGGTTACACCTTGCGCAATAAATCACCAGTTTCAGGGATGAAGCTTCCTGTGCTTTATTTCTATGCTAAGCATGTAGCACGCACAGGAGCAGCGGCATGTTAATTTATTTTGTTTTAATGCTCTGTGGTTCGTTATTGGCCAAAGTGATTGCCCAATATGACAACACAGTTCCCTATAGATCTTAATATTTAAACCCTAAACCAAGAATAAACTTTGCTTGCCCACTCAGATCAATGCTCTGAGTCTTACATGAGTCAACTTCGTTTTAGATTTGCACTTTTGTACAAAATATGCGATTCTTGCCGCATCATTTGGACACAGTCCAATACAGAATTTGAACAAGGGGAGTAGCCTCCTCCAGACGTCAGCTGCAGCACAGCGTGCTGACGTGTCAGAATATCGTCATTACACTTTGCAAAAAGTCGGTATCTGAGCATTACTCAAAGTAATGTAGGCAAGACCTTGATCATGTTGACACAGATGTTTGTATCATCTGGCAACAGGTCAAGGTTTTTTTGTGGCCATTTGCCAGATGTTGAGGATTTTATATGGAATCTATCGGCAATTTATGGCTGTATTTAGCGTTCTTCGGCATTGTGATTATCATGCTGTTGATCGACTTTCTTGGATTTAAACAAAAGCAAGGACAACAGGTTGCCATTAAAACGGCAGCTTACTGGAGTATTGCTTGGGTCACTGTGGCGATGTTGTTCGCTGGCGGTCTCTGGCTGTATTTACAGCAAACCGTGGGCGTTACGATTGCCAACCAAAAAACCATGGAATATATCGCGGGTTATTTACTGGAAAAATCCCTCGCGATTGATAACGTCTTCGTTTGGTTAATGATTTTTGCAGCTTTTGCGATTCCACCTGCATTACAGCGCAAAATCTTACTTTACGGCGTACTCGGTGCCATTGTACTGCGTACCATCTTTATTTTCATTGGTGCTTGGTTTGTTCAAGAATTCTCTTGGATTTTGTACCTATTCGGCGCGTTCTTGGTCTATACAGGTTTCAAATTCCTGAAAGGGCAGGATGACGAACCCGATATCGAAAACATGGCCATTTTGAAATGGTTACGTAAGCATTTACGCATTACCCCGCAACTGCAAGGTGATAAATTCTTTATCCGTCAAAATGGTGTGTTGTGGTTTACCCCATTATTCTTGGTGCTGATTCTGGTTGAAGCATCTGATGTGATTTTTGCGGTGGATTCGATTCCTGCCATCTTTGCGGTGACCAGTGATCCGTTTATTGTCTTGACGGCAAACTTGATGGCAATTTTAGGTCTGCGTGCAATGTTCTTCTTGCTCTCGGGTGCTGCATCGAAAATGCATTACTTGCCCTACGGTCTCGGGATTATCCTGTTGTTTATTGGCTTCAAGATGTTGATGCTAGATGTGTTCCACATGCCAATCTGGATTTCTCTTAGCTTTATTGTGATTGTATTGAGCATTACCGCATGGCTATCCGTTCGCCACAATAAGAAACAAGAGCATTCATCCTCTTAAACCGAAAGCATGAATCTCAGAAAGACAGATTTAGTCCACTAAGTCTGTCTTTTTTATGTCTGTTTCAATCCACAACATGCTCTTTCACCCAACGCAGTTTGGGCCACTTGTGTAGAAAGCCTTTACTTTGCATCCGCTGTAAAAACACCGCATGGCTGACCATGCAAGGATTCCAACGGAGTTTTAACTCAAATAAATCTGCAAGCCCCAAAGGTGCAACTACTTCTAATTGTCCATCTACACACAAGCGCACGGCCACTGCCGTCGCTGTTTCGGGCCACATCGAAATAGCCTCAAACAAGGAGGTATAAGCCGCAATCGACTGCCCATCTGCATGGGTGTACCAGCGATGCACATTGGCTTGATTGACCACATCCCAAAGGTACTTCGGACAATGTGCCTGAAGTTGCTGTTCCAGCCGCTTCGCCACCTGATCTTCAGGGTCGTTCGGATCATAAAAAATCACATCGATTTCACTCTGTTCCAACACCCATGCCTGCTCATGCAAATTTGACCAGACCAAGTTTCTTAAAGCACCTGCACAAATATAGGCATCAGGGTGCAAGCTGCGCAGAAGTTCCAAACATTGCCACAGTGCAGCATGCTGCCGCAGCATCTGTTCCAATGCTCTAATGTTCTGTCGATCTAAGCTTTCAGTTTTTGCCTGCATCACATTGTCCTGTTTGCGCTAAAACATACCGCCGACACCGCATCTCTTGACTGGATCAGAATGGCTTGGCAAAGAATTTGCTTCATTCAAATCAAACTGGTTGATGAGCGTACAGTATGAATACTATTCCAACCTTGAACCCGATTGCCATGCCTTGCCATAGTCAATTTATCGCACAAGACTGGGACATTCTGGCGCAGTATTGGTATCCGATTGCCCGTATTCAAGATGTCAGCACGCAACCGCAGCGCGTGACTTTATTGGATGTGAACATAGCACTCTATCAAACGGAAGCGGGTCACATTCATCTAGTTCGTGATGTATGCCCGCATCGTGGCGTGCCTTTGTCCAAAGGCTGGGTCGAAGAGGAGGAGATTATTTGTCCCTATCACGGTTTACGCTATAACAGTGCAGGCAAATGTACCAAAATTCCCGCTCAGCCAGATTTAAAGACCATTTCAGAACGTTTCAGTTTGACCCAGTTTCCCGTGATTTTACGTTATGGTTTGGTCTGGACCAGTCTACATGCACGTGATCTCACGCAAACCAATATTCCTGTGCTAGATACATGGGATCATGCAGAGCATCAATCGATTTTACCGCCCTCTGTGGATATTGCAGGATCGAGTGGTCGGCAACTGGAAGGCTTTATTGATGTGGCGCATTTTGCTTGGGTGCATCATCAAGCCTTTGCCAATCGTGAAAATCCTGTGGTTCCGAAATACCAGACTGAACGTACCGAGTATGGTCTAAAAACCGTGTATATCAGCAATGTCAGTAATTATCCACATGGCTTGCAGCACTTGGCACCCGCAGATTTTTTATGGGTGCGAACCTTTGAGGTCTATCCACCATTTTCCGCCATTCTAAGTATTGATTTTCCGAATGGTGGCGTGCTGAAAATTCTGAATGCCTGCTGTCCAGTGTCCCACAATCAAACCCGCTTATTTGTCCCGATCACCCGAAATTTTGACCAAACTGGGGATTTGGCATCAGTCTATGCCTTTAATGCACAAATCTTTGCCGAAGACCAAGACATGGTGGAATCACAAAAACCTGAAGAACTACCACTGGATTTAAGAATGGAAGCCCATTTTGAAGCCGATCGTTCATCCACCATGTATCGCCGTATTTTAGCCGAGTGGGGACTCAGTCAACGTTATACAGTTTAGTTGGGCATTTTCAGGTACAATCAATCGAAAAAAGTAAAAGTTGTAGATTTTCCATGTCTTCATTGTTGCAGACCACTGTGGTTCGCGGTCGTTTTTTAGATATTCAAAATTTAGTTGCACACGCTGCGGATATTGCCGAGCAGGTACGTTATATAGAAGATGGCGTGCTCATCAGTGAAGCTGGAAAAATCAAATGGTTTGGCGCTTGGCAGGATGCTGCTGCACATCTGCCAGAGGGTGTTGCCATCCAGCATTATCCTGAAAAATTGATTGTGCCTGGCTTTATCGATACCCACATTCATTTTCCGCAAACGGAAATGGTCGGTGCCTACGGCGAACAACTGTTGGAATGGTTAAATACCTATACTTTCCCCACCGAAATGCAGTTTGCCGATGCGGCTTATGCAGCTCAAATTGCCGAATTCTTTGTGCAAGAACTGCTGAAGAACGGTACCACCACTGCACTGGTGTTCTGTACCGTGCATCCTGAATCTGTCGATGCCTTATTTGAAGCAGCACAACGTCATCACATGCGCTTGATTGCGGGCAAAGTCATGATGGATCGTCATGCACCTGATGCCTTATGTGACACACCAGAACGTGCATATACAGACTCTAAAGCACTAATTGAAAAATGGCACGGGCAGGGGCGTGCGCTATATGCGATTACCCCACGTTTCGCACCGACGTCTACACCCGAACAATTACAACTGGCGGGGCAACTCAAAGCCGAATATCCAGATGTCTATGTGCACACCCATTTGAGTGAAAATAAAAATGAAATTGCATGGGTCAAAGAATTGTTCCCTGCACAGCAAGGCTATTTAGATGTTTACCATCACTATGGGTTAACAGGTTCACATTCAGTGTTTGCGCACTGCGTGCATTTGGAAGAGCACGAATGGGATTGCATGCATGCCACGGATTCAGCGATTGCCTTTTGTCCAACCTCGAACCTGTTCCTCGGCAGTGGTTTATTTCCATTGAAGAAGACGTGGGAAAAGCAAGTGAAAGTCGGTTTAGGCACTGACATTGGCGCTGGGACGTCGTTCAATCAACTACAAACCCTAAATGAAGCTTATAAGGTGCAACAACTGCAAGGCGACAAGTTGTCTGCCTTTGAATCCCTGTATCACGCGACTTTGGGCGGTGCTAAGTCACTGAGTCTAGATCATCAACTGGGTAACTTTAATGTCGGAAAAGAAGCCGATTTTATTGTGCTGGATCTGCATGCCACAGCTTTACAGTCTCTCCGTCAACAACGTGCCAAAGGCATTGAAGATGCCTTATTTGCGTTGATGACCATGGGTGATGACCGTAATATTCACGCGACCTATGTCTACGGTCAAGCGGCCTATGTCCAGCCTGAATAAGCCAATTGCACCCGCAATACCCAAGTTAAAACTGTGCCTGTTCTTGCTTGCAGGCACGCTCATCCTCCGACACGATCATCATGGTGCGAGCAAAAAACAGACAACAAAGGGTGCATCTGCTTAGAAGATGTATTAAAATAAATGCATATTTTGAGGTGTTGCAGGTCAACGCCTTTTTTATTTTTGATTTTTAGGTATCTGCCCATGACCGTTCAAATGAGCGTAATGATTTCAGCTGAAGAGATCCAAGCAAAAGTTCAAGCGCTTGGTGCTAAAATTAATGCCCACTATGCCGAAAGCGATAAAGAACTCGTTTTAATTGGCTTATTACGTGGTTCCGTTATTTTTATGGCTGATTTATGCCGAACAATTGAAAAACCGCATGAACTCGATTTTATGACCGTTTCAAGCTATGGCAAATCTACAGTGTCTAGCCGTGACGTGAAAATTTTGAAAGATCTAGACGGTGAAATTCGTGGTAAAGATGTGCTGGTTGTCGAAGACATTATCGACTCTGGGCATACCCTCAGCAAAGTGCTTGAAATCTTGCAAACACGTGAACCCAACTCGATTGAACTCTGTACGTTGGTCAGCAAGCCTTCACGCCGTGAAATTGATTTAGACGTTAAATTCTTGGGCTTTGAAGTCGAAGACAAGTTTATTGTGGGTTATGGTCTCGATTACGATCAAAAGTATCGCCACATTCCATTTATTGGTGAAATTGGTCTCTAAGTCTTAGATCAAGCACCTCTGAAAAAGCCTTTTAATACGGTAAATCAACTGTATTTAAAAGGCTTTTTTTATACCTGATAATTGTGCAACACACTCACACAAAAACACCACATTCCCTTGCAGGATGAGGCTTTAATCAAACCTGCTTAGCCGCCAAACTATTCCTGTTCACTTAATCATTCATTCAAACAGAACAACAAGGAGAACACTATGTGGTCACTGATTGTTGCGATTTTCGTTGGTTTTGTTGCGGGTCTGATTGCACGTGCCATTCATCCAGGGGATGACAAGGCAGGCTTTTTGGTTACCACCCTGTTAGGGATTGCAGGTTCCTTGCTTGCCACTTATGGTGGACGTATGCTCGGACTCTATGCCGACAATGTCGCAGCGGGATTCTTCGCCTCCATAATTGGTGCAATTCTTATTTTATTTATCTATAACCTGTTCAATAAGAAATCTCACGCTTAAAGCTGCCATAAAAAAAGCCTTTTCACGTGACACATGAAAAGGCTTTTAACAGCGATTGATTTGAAATTACAAACCAAACTCTTTCCAGATCAGTTCAATTTGTTCCGCAGGGTAACTGCCTGCGGCCTTAAATCCATTGGAGAAAATCAGGGTCGGGGTGCCATTAACCCCGAGGGATTTACCCAAAGCTAAATTACGTTCGATCGGGTTGGCACAACTCTTGTTCCCCGCAGGTGCAACCCCTTTGGCAATCAAATTTTCCCACGCATAGCTCTGATCTTTTTCACAATACACTGCTTTCGACGGCGCTACCGATTGTGGCTTGATTGGATAAATGAAGGTATAAATGGTCACGTTATCCAGCTTTTTCAATTCAGCCTCAAGTTGCTTGCAATACGGGCAATTTGGGTCAGAAAAGATCGCCAGTTGGCGTTTGCCATTACCGCGCACGGTTTTTACTGCATCTTGTAGCGGTAATTTTTTCCAGTCAATCGAGTTTTGTTTCAAGATCAAATCTTTGGTCAGATTGTGCTGATCCTTGAGGCGGATCATCGAACCGACCAAAATATGCTGGGCATTTTCACCCAGATAGACCACCTGACCATCCATAGAGCCACTGTAAATGCCTGGCATTTCTGTGCTTTGAATATTCTCAACTTTCAACTCTGGATGTTGTTTTGCAAGATTGGTTTTTACATTTTCCACACCCGCAAAACTAGACAAAGACACCAAACCAGCCAGTACAGCGAATATTGTTTTTTTCAACATGAATTCTGCTCGTTCACTTAAGAGATAAAAAGGGAATCAGTTTAATCTGAATTGTGGTGATGATTGATGATTTTTATCAGGTATTTGGTAAAGCAAATACCAGTGTGTTTCACGTGGAACCTAGACAGGTATGACTATTCAATTATCTTAAAAAAATCTCCTCTTGGTGAGGAGATTTTTATATGGATAAAAATACCCAAGCTTGGATATTCATTCACCTAGGGAGATGGATGTGAATCACGCTCATCCAGCAGGATGTTTAAACTCTGAGTTTGCAATCATTTCACTCGAGTTTGAGTCACTTTATTCATAACCATTTGGCATACAAGCAGTCATTCAACTACTTAGCAGGAGCATTAATAAGGCTAATATAAACATTTTCTACTCCCCATTTTTGCAAGGGGAGATCGAGTATTCTTGATGATCTGAAAACTCATACGGTAATGATCATCGTGTTTTTCTGTTTAACTATTGTTCGCCCACTCAATGGTCGAGCTTGGCATTAAAGCATTAATCTCAACCGAAACATGCACAATTTCTTCATGAATCGATAACGCTTCTCGCACCTCATCGGCACTGATTGAAGCATGGCTGCTGAGCGCCAAAATACAGGCGAATTTGCCTTTGGCAACCTTCCAGACATGTAAATCCGTCACATCAACCCTGACAGGCAAGTCTTGTATCACTTCACGAATTTCAGCCACCACAGGGTGATTCATTTCGGCATCCAACAAAGTCTTTGCAGTTTCCTGCATCAAACCATAGGCCCACCGCGCCACCAAAATAGCCCCGAAAATCCCCAGTAACGCATCCAGAAACGACCAGCCCATATATTTCCCTGCAAACAAGGCAATAATCGCAAACACCGATGTCACCGCATCGACAACGACATGTAAAAATGCCGCTTTTTGATTTAAATCATGTTCATGGGTATGGTCGTGATCATGCGAATGATGAGATTCCTCATGATGGTGATGGTGATGGTGACCATCATGTAAAAGCCATGCGCAAATCAAGTTAATCACCAAGCCCAGAATCGCAATCGGGATGGCTTCATTGTATTGAATATCAACAGGATGAAGCAGTCGCTCAAACGATTGAAACGCCATAAAAATGGCCACGACCAACAGTAAAATAGCACTGCTATAACCCGCTAGAATCTCAATTTTCCATGTTCCAAAACTAAAACGCTGGTCTTGCGCATAGTGTCGTGCAGCACGATAGGCAAAATAAGCCAATCCGAGCGCCATCATATGTGAACTCATGTGCCAGCCGTCGGCCAGTAAGGCCATCGAATTAAAAATCCAGCCGCCAATCACTTCTAATAGCATCATGACTGCCGTTAAAATAGTGGCAATTAAGATTCGTTTTTGTGCTAAAGGATTCCCTTGATCAAATTGATGACTATGGGTTCTGGACTGTGCTGAATGTTGCATGATGTTCTCACCAATATACTCCCTAGTAGTATATTTATTTTTTGGAGGAAAGTGTGGGTCATTTATCTGAAGATAAGAAAATTCAAAATCGCGTGAAGCGTTTACAAGGGCAAATCCAAGCGGTTGATCAAGCCCTGATGCAGCCTGATTGCTCCTGTATTGATGTTCTGCAGCAGGTTGCGGCTGTCAAAGGTGCGGTGAATGGTCTAATGAACGAACTGATCGAAGCGCATCTGCGTCATCACGTGATCAAACCAGACACGGAGCTAGATGAGGCTGAACTGGCAGAGTTCCTAAAGTTATTAAAACGCTATGGTTAATGATTGTTAAAGCAGCAGTTTCAGCTTAAGCTGTCGGCACTCTTCTCTTTTTTACTGTGCTTTTTCCGACAGTTTTTGTGATGCTTTATGACGGTTCAACCACCTTGGCGATCATTCCTGATGATCAGCCTCGCTTTATGCATGGGTACCATTGGTACAGCATTGGCCAGTCCGCTGTATCCCATTTATCAGCAGTTATGGCATTTACTGCCGAGCCAGATTACCTACATCTTTGTCGCCTATATGTTTGGGTGTTTAGCCACACTGCTGTTTTTCGGACGAGCCAGTAACAGCTTTGGTTTTTTGCGTACCCTGCAAGTGGGTTTATTGTTTGTCATCACAGGCTTGGTCCTGTCTGCTTTTGCCAGCAATGCGCTTTGGCTCGGCTTAGGGCGCTTTATTATTGGTATTGCCTCAGGACTGATCAGTACGTCCGCCATGTTAGGCTTAATCCTGACCATTCCAGACAGTCATAAAGCACATGCACCCCAGCTCAGTTCAATTATTACCGTGATCGGCTTTGCTTTGGGGCCCTTCATCGGCGGTGTGATCGCGCAATTTTCTGCATTGCCATTACTCATGCCTTATCTGCCGATTATTGCAGGGGCAATGCTGTGTTTGATCGGCCTCTTTCGCTTAAAACCACCAACGTTTCAAGCACAACCCTTTTCGATTGCACCGCATTTGGAACTTCCTGTCGCCTCGACACGGATTCATTTTTTTATTGCGGGTTTAACTGCATTTTGTGCTTTTGGCGCATTCAGTCTGTTTGCATCCCTGTCGGCCTCCTTTGTCAAAGACCTGATCCCTTGGCATGGTCCTTTGGTCAGTGGTCTCGCCATTTCCAGCATTCTATTTATTTCTGCACTAATCCAATTTTTTGCAAAATCTCTCCCCGCAGCGCGTAGCTTGAATTATGGTTTACTTCTGCTCCTGCTGAGTTGCCTGCTTTTGGTAATCTGTATGCAAACCCATTGGAGTCCATTGTTTTTTATCAGTGATATTGGCGTCGGTTTGGGGCATGGTTTGGGCATCATGGGGTCTTTTGGCCTGATTCACCAAATGACCGATCCACGCAATCGTGCTGCGGTCATTTCAACATATTTGTTCATGGGCTATCTGGGGACGATCGTGCCGATTATTGCCGTCGGTTACAGTGCCGATCTCTGGGGTTTAAATCTGGCCGTTAGCGGTTTTGGCCTTGGCATGGCGCTACTGTGTTTAGGGCTTTGTTTGTGGTACAGCAAACAAAAGGCTTTGCGTCCTGTGTGAAGCAAAGCCTTGTCACTCTTTCAAGTTAGAGTGAAATCAGAGAACGGGGATTGAGCGGTTATTTTCCAATACAGAACGAGCCGAAGATTTTGCCTAGCAAATCATCTGCACTGAACTCACCCGTGATCTCACCCAAGGCATTTTGCGCCAGACGTAATGACTCAGCCACCAATTCACCTGCATGAAACACCACCAATTGCTCATGTGCTTCTGCAAGATAGTGCTGCGTGCGCTTCATTGCGTCTAAATGACGTGTTCGTGCAATAAAGGTGTCTTCCTCTGGCTGGAAGCCTGCATGCGCTGTAATCGCTTCTATGAGCGATTGAACGCCTGTTTCCTGTTTAGCAGAGACCGTAATATGTCGAAAACCTTGAAAATCACCAATTTGCACTGCAGCACCGGTTAAATCGCATTTATTACCAATCAACATCAGACGCTTGGGTTCAAGATGATGTTCAAAGTATTCACGTGCCAGTTGCAATGGATCTTCACCTTGGCTCAGGTCATAAACCAACAACAACAAATCGGCTTGTTCAATTTCCTTAATCGCACGGCGAATACCTTCCTTTTCTACCACATCGCCCGTTTCACGCAAGCCCGCAGTGTCGGTGAGGGTAATCGGTAAGCCATTCAGGCTGATTTTTTCATGCAGTACATCACGGGTGGTTCCCGCGATATCGGTCACAATAGCACGCTCAATCCCCGCCAAAGCATTCAATAGCGAAGATTTACCCGCATTCGGCTTACCTGCAATCACCACCTGCAAACCTTCACGCAACAATTGTCCTTGGCGCGCCGATTGCTGTACCGCCGCAACAGAGTGTTGTACATCTTGCAATAAGGAGAGAATTTTACCATCCGCCAAGAAATCAATTTCTTCTTCAGGGAAGTCAATCGCAGCTTCCACATGCAGACGCAAATGAATCAGTTTTTCTAGAACCGTATTCACTTTATGTGAAAAGGCACCTTGTAACGAACGTACCGCTGAACGCGCGGCGGCCTGCGAAGTGGCATCAATCAAGTCGGCAATCGCTTCGGCCTGAACCAGATCCAGCTTACCATTTTCAAAGGCACGCATGGAAAACTCACCCGCTTTGGCCGCCATTGCGCCCAATTCCAAGCAACGTGCCAGCAAGGCATTTTGAATCACCGGTCCACCATGTCCCTGTAACTCGACCACGTCTTCACCGGTAAATGAGTTC
The DNA here is from genome assembly GCF_054112845.1 of Acinetobacter sp. NigerLNRRAM0016. Classification (NCBI taxonomy): domain Bacteria; kingdom Pseudomonadati; phylum Pseudomonadota; class Gammaproteobacteria; order Moraxellales; family Moraxellaceae; genus Acinetobacter; species Acinetobacter sp. NigerLNRRAM0016. The sequence continues at coordinate 19,157 of NZ_JBSYVT010000027.1, read as the reverse complement.
GGGTTTGGAAAGCAAATCACCAGACCTTCATCCAGCACTTCACCCTGAAGATCCAGAAACTGCCGAAAACCTGCCATCCGCGCTTTCGGTAAAGCCTTTTGGGTCAATTGTTCTGCAATCGCATAAGCCTTTGAACCTGAAAGACGAATCACGCCGACACCACCACGACCTGGCGGGGTTGCAATCGCTGCGATAGTGGTTTGATGTTGCATAAAATTCACCCGACGTTTAGTCCTAATCGAACCCAAAGAAAAATCCGCCTAAGATTACCATCTTAAGCGGATTTAATCAGCTAGTTGCTGTGAGAAGCTGCTTATGCAGTTTCTTTCGAGCTACGTGCTTTCTCAACTGATTTATTGATAAACCATTGTTGAGTAATGGTGATACTGTTGTTCACAATCCAGTACAGTACCAAGCCTGCAGGGAAGAACAACATAAATACCGTGAACATGATCGGCATGATCTTGAACACTTTCGCCTGCATTGGATCGGCAGGTTGCGGGTTCAACATTTGCTGAATAAACATGGTTGCACCCATCAACAATGGCAGGATAAACCACGGATCCATTGCAGATAAATCTTGAATCCAGAGCATCCAAGGTGCATGACGCAATTCCACACTTTCCATCAGTACCCAGTACAAGGCCAAGAAGATTGGCATTTGTAGTAACAAGGGTAAACAGCCTGAAAGTGGATTCACTTGCTCGCGCTTGTACAATGCCATCATTTCTTGAGAGAAGCGCATACGGTCTTCACCGAATTCTTCTTTCATACGCTGCATTTCAGGTGCAATCACACGCATTTTCGCCATTGAGCGATAGCTCTTCGACGACAATGGCCACAAGATCAACTTCACCAAAATCGTCAGTAAAATGATTGACCAGCCCCAGTTTCCGACCAAGTTATGGAAGAATTGTAAGCCAAGGAACAATAATTTCGCGATTGGCCATAACCAGCCATAATCTACAGTCTGATTTAAACCGACAGCCAAGTCTTTCAATTCTGATTGAATTTTAGGACCTGAATAGAACGTCGCATCCACTTCTGCCACCGTACCTGCAGGTACATTGATGGTTGGTGAAGTAAAACTGAGGATGTTCATGTCATCACTCGATTTACGCGACTCTAATTTAGCGCTGTATTCTTGACCATTGGCTTGAGTCAACTTCAACTCGCCTGGAATCCAAGCGCTGACGAAGTAATGCTGAACCATTGCAATCCAGCCGCCTTTCGCTTCAACACTTAACTTTTCATCGTTAAAGTTGGCAAATTTAAGCTTGTTGTAATGTTCTTCAGGTGTACCCCATGCGCCACCCAAGAAGGTGCCCAGAGTGAAAATCCCTTGATCCGATTTACCAGGATCTTCCGAATTATCACGTTTCAGCTGACCAAACATCTGGCCTTGCCAGTTTTGACCACTGCGGTTGACCACTTTGTGATTCACCACAACAGGGTATTCGCCTTGCGTGAAGGTAAAGGTTTTAATAATTTCTACGCCGTCAGCCGTCTTAAAGACCATCGGAACAGAAAGTACTTGAACTGACTTGCCGTCTTTATCTTTCGCTGCTTTTGCATCAGCTAAAGTATATGCAGATTTCTCAATTTCATAGACAGGACGACCATTACGACCACTGTCAGGTCCATTCAGACCAATTAAACCAGATTGTGCAACATACGTACGTTTGGCATCGCTTTCCAGCATAACAAACGGTTCATCGCTATCTTTGTTTTTATCATGATTGAGTAATTCAACACGAACAATATCACCACCTTTAGGATTAATCCAAAGATGATAAAGGTCAGTTTGAACTGAAATAAGCTGTTGACTTGCTGCCGCAGTCGATTCTGTTGTTTGCTGCGCTGCATGATTCGCTTGTGGCACATCTGAAGCAGCCGTAGCTGTCTGTCCATTTGGCAGGTCAGCAGACACTTCATGTGAAACAACCGCAGCTTTTTGAGGCTGCTGTTGAGTTTCATTATGACCATAGTCCTTTTGCCATGCCAAAATAAGCAAATATGCGACGACAAACATGGCTCCTAGAATTGCAATCCTGGCCCATTGTTGCATATCTATTACCCCAAAAAGTTAGAGTGATTTTGATTCCATAAACATCCACGAAAGGGTACAGCAACGAGATGCGTTTGAGAATCGATTTGCTGAAATGAAATAAAACGAATTGCTTTTGCGGGAACAGGATCATAGCCCGAGCCGCCCCAAGGATGACATCGACAAATACGATTTGTAGCCAACCAAACACCCCGTACAGCTCCATGCGTATGGATTGCTTCCAATGAATATTGAGAACATGTAGGTATATAACGACAGCGTGGTCCTAACAGCGGACTAATCGCGATCTGATAGAATCGAATCAACCAATGCAGCACACGTACCATTGGCCTTCTCTACTTCTGTGGGGAGGGAGCTATTTTTGAATGCTTTTTAGCAATGCGTTGCAGCTTTTGCCAAGCAAATTGTAATTGCTGATGCAATTCTGAATTGGCGACTGTTTCTATACCAACTTTAGGCATAACCACAATATCCAAGGCATCCAATTGCATTTGATGCAGGCGAAAACTTTCGCGAGCAAGTCGTTTTACTCGATTCCTTTCATGCGCACGGCGCACTTTCTTCTTAGCAACAACAATTCCCAAACGACTGTTAGGTTGTTTGGAATATGTTGCAAGAAACAAGAAGTGGGGTTGATGCACTTTAAAAAGCGCACCATCAAACACTACTTTATAATCGGCAGCACAGCGAAGACGCCGCTCTGCGCCGAAGTCATAAAGTGTCATAACACCCAAAATCGTTTAAGCGTTAACAGATTAAACAGTTAAGCTGTGACGACCTTTTGCACGACGGCGAGCTAATACTTGACGACCAGCTTTAGTAGCCATACGAGCACGGAAACCATGAACGCGCTTACGCTTTAATTCAGATGGTTGGAATGTACGTTTCATATCGAAACTCCAAAAATTGATCTTTCTATAAAGGTCCGCGATTTTAGTGTTCATTGCTTGAGCTGTCAATCAAAAACACCAATTCCGCATAAATAAACTTGTAACTACTCAATTTTTGACTTCAAGCCTTTCATTGAAGGTTCAAGCCCATAAAAAAGTATTCACACCATAATAACTTGTTAAATAATGGAAAATAAGTTATAAACAATATTATGCACAAATTTATCCACATAAGTATAAACACTCTGAAGTTCTAAATTTAAATTTATTCTGGTGTTTGGGTTATCCACAGCAAAGTCGAATCTTATAAATAAATTCAAATTTTAAAATTTAAATTTATTCTTATTAAGGAGCGTTTTTTCTGTGGAAAACCTATTTTTACTATATAAAAACAAGCGTTAGCATTGTGGATATCTATGTTTTTAAGATTTTAAAGAATTGTGGATAACTTGGTAACTTTTTTTATCCACAGCTTGTGGGTTTTTTTATCCACATGTGGTTTTGAATTTAAATTTAGATTGTTTATTTCTTTTTTGAGCAATTTCTGCAGAATTCTTCATGACAGATGTGGATAACTTGGTTAGAATGGCGACCCGCTTTGGCGGACACTGGTGTTTTTAAATTTAAAAATGGATGAATAGGGGTTTCACATGCTTTGGACAGACTGCTTAACTCGCTTGCGACAAGAGCTCTCTGGAAATGTTTTTACAATGTGGATTCGCCCTTTAGTTGCTGAAGAGTTGGATGACACTTTGCGACTATATGCGCCTAATCCATATTGGACGCGCTATATTCAGGAACATCATTTAGAACTGATCACCATTTTGGCGGAACAATTGTCTGAAGGACGCGTTCGCCATGTCGAAATTATGGTAGATTCGCGTCCAGGCGCGATTTTATCCCCAAGTGAACAGCCCGCGACGACAACTGCGGCACTAGAAACACCAGCGCCTGCACCCGTTGCAAAGGTCAAGAAAGAGAAAGATGAGGCGCAGTTAAAGAACAAAAAGCGCTTACTCAATCCTTTGTTTACATTTTCTTTGTTTGTTGAAGGTCGCTCTAACCAGATGGCAGCAGAGACTTGTCGTAAAGTATTGACACAATTGGGTGCTTCACAGCATAACCCATTGTTTTTATATGGTCCGACTGGTTTGGGTAAAACCCACTTGATGCAAGCCGTGGGTAATGCGTTATTACAGGCAAAACCTAATGCACGTGTGATGTACATGACGGCGGAAAGTTTTGTGCAAGATTTTGTCAGCTCCTTACAACAAGGCAAAGTTGAAGAATTTAAGAAAAATTGCCGATCTCTAGATTTGCTCTTGGTCGATGATATTCATTTGTTGGCAGGTAAAGAAGCCAGTTTGGTTGAGTTTTTCTATACCTTTAACGCCTTACTTGATGAATCTAAACAAATTATTTTAACTTCAGATCGTTATCCAAAAGAATTGACGGAGCTGGATGCACGTTTGGTGTCCCGTTTTTCTTGGGGCTTGTCGGTTGGCGTTGAACCACCGGATATCGAAACGCGAATTGAAATTTTATTAAAGAAAGCGCAGAGCAGTGGTGTTGATTTACCACGGAACTGTGCACTCTTTATTGCGCAGCAAGTGGTCGCCAATGTGCGTGAATTAGAAGGTGCACTGAATAAAGTGGTTGCGATTTCACGTTTCAAAGGCACTTCGATCGATCTAGATGTGGTGCGAGAGTCGCTAAAAGATGTTTTAGCGATCCGTGCACGAACCATCAGTACAGAAAACATTCAACGTGTGGTGAGTGAATATTTCCGTATTCCTTTGAAAGAGTTGATTGGCCCGAAACGTACCCGAATTTATGCACGTCCACGTCAATTGGCAATGGGCTTGGCACGTGAGCTGACAGGGGACAGTTTCCCTGAAATTGGTATGGCATTTGGTGGTCGTGATCACAGTACCGTGATGCATGCCTGTGAAAAAGTGCAAAGCCTCAGAGAAGATGATCCGATCTTTAATGAGGATTACAAAAACTTGCAGCGCCTGTTGCAAAGTTAAACCTTATTGCTCAAATTCTATTCTTGCAATGCGGTATATTCTGCCGCATAGTACACTGCTAAAAATACATTTATTTATATTTCATCTTCAGTTTTTTCGAGGAATGCATCGTGCGTTTAAAAATCGCCAAAGAAAGTTTACTTAATGTTCTTTCACATGTGGTAGGAGCGGTGGAACGTCGCCACACCTTAAACATTTTATCGAATGTTAAAGTACAAGTGAGTCAAAATGCTTTGGCGATTACAGGTTCGGATTTGGAAGTTGAATTGGTGGCAAGCACCAACTTGATGGAAGGTGCTTGTTTACAAGCAGGTGAGACTACAGTTCCTGCACGTAAACTTATGGATATTTGTAAGTCTTTACCAAGTGCTGCTCTCATTGATATTCAAATTACTGAAGATCAACGTTGTATTCTGAAATCAGGCAACAGTCGTTTTGTCTTGGGGACTTTACCTGCGGAAGATTATCCGTTGTTAAACACTGAAAATACGCAAGGCACGCAAGTTGCTGTCACTCAGCGTGAATTAAAGCGTTTATTTGAAAAAACCGCGTTTGCGATGGCTGTGCAAGATGTACGTTTCTATTTAACCGGCACTTTATTGGAAATTGATGAAAATCAATTGCGTGCAGTCACAACTGATGGTCACCGTTTGGCCTTATGTGAAACTCTAGCGTCTTCAAATACCCAGCAATTGATTCAAGCAATTGTACCTCGTAAAGCTGTGGGTGAATTACAGCGTTTGCTTAGCATTGAAGATGAGCAATTATCACTCTTGATTGGTCGTGAATTGTTAAATGTCACTATCAACACGCCAAGCCGTGATAAAGAGCAGGGACCGATTACCGTTCGTTTTACCACGAAACTGATTGATGGAAAATTCCCAGACTATCGCCGTGTGATTCCACGTGGTGGCGACAAAAATGTAATGATTGCCCATGATGTGTTTAAGCAGTCTTTACAGCGCGTGTCGATTTTAAGTAATGAAAAACTTCGTGGTGTGTTCTTGAATTTCAGCACCGATACCTTGCAGTTACGTGCCAATAACCCTGAACAAGATGAAGCCATTGAAGATTTGGCGATTCAATATAACGATGCGCCGTTAGAAATGTCGTTTAATGCACAGTATTTACTGGATGTACTCAGTGTATTGGATGGTGATGATGTGTCGATGACCATGACTGAAGCCAATCAGTCGGTATTGGTACACGATCCTGCACATACCGATCAGACTTATGTCGTGATGCCGATGCGTGTCTAAGCACTAGATTTATTATGCATATTACGCGTTTAAATATCGAACGTGTTCGTAATTTAAAGACGGTTGCACTCTCTGAGTTGCAGCCGTTTAACGTCTTTTATGGTGCGAATGGTTCGGGTAAAACTTCAATTTTGGAAGCCATTCATTTGCTGGCGACAGGGCGTTCCTTTCGTACCCATATTCCCAAGCACTATATTCTGCATGATGCACAAAATGCCGTGGTTTTTGCACAATCTGCCAGTGAAAAAGTGGGGATGCAAAAGCACGTGAGTGGTGAGCAGGTGATGAAGGTCAATGGCGACCATATTGCCACCCAAGGACAACTGGCTAAACTTCTTCCTTTGCAACATATTGACCCACAAAGCACCGATATTATTGATCATGGTGCAAAGCCACGCCGACAATTGTTGGACTGGCTTATGTTTCACGTGGAACCTGAGTTTTATCATGCTTGGCAGTATTATTCTCGTGCATTGAAACAACGCAACAGCTTGCTAAAATCACAACGTTCATTGAGTTTGGAGCAGTTGGAGCCGTGGAACAAAATGCTGGGTGAATATGGTGAAATTCTACATTCCCAGCGCGTAGCGATTGTGGAACAGTGGAATGTTTATTTTCAGCAAGATTTGCAGCAATTATTACCCAATTTAAGCATTGAACTGGAATATGTCGCAGGTTTTCATACTGAACATGGGTTATGGAATGACCTGTGCAGTCATCATCAAAAAGACGTAGATCGACGCTATACCGAATACGGTCCACACCGTGCCGATTTACGCTTAAAAACCCCAATGGGGGAGGCGGATATTGTTTTATCACGTGGACAAAAAAAGCTGTTGATAATGGCGCTAAAACTCTCCCAGATTGCAATGCTACATGCCTGTAATAAGGAAACTGTGGTATTATTAGATGATCTTACAGCAGAATTAGATTTAGCCGCACAACAACGTTTAATTGAGCGATTAAGCCAACTTGGTAGTCAAGTTTTTATTACCACTTTAGAGCATGAATCTGTGCAAAAACATTTACATGACTTGTCTATTTCCCACCAATTGTTCCACGTGGAAAATGGTCGAGTGGCATGTGTTGTGCAATGATTTCCCATCTTTGGATAGACCGATTTTTCACTAGGGAGTAACCATGAGTTCAGAAGACCAATCTGTCACTCAAACAGAACAAAGCAACGAAAAGGCTTATGATTCCTCCAGCATTAAAGTTTTGCGTGGTTTGGATGCCGTTCGTAAGCGCCCAGGTATGTATATTGGCGATACTGATGATGGTACAGGTTTGCATCACATGGTGTTCGAGGTGGTGGATAACGCCATTGATGAAGCTTTAGCAGGTCATTGTGATGAAATCTTAGTGACGATTCATGAAGATGAGTCGGTGAGCGTTTCGGATAACGGTCGTGGTATTCCAACCGATATTCACCCTGAAGAAGGGGTGTCTGCCGCAGAGGTAATTTTGACCATTCTGCATGCCGGCGGTAAGTTTGATGATAATAGCTATAAAGTTTCAGGTGGTTTACACGGTGTAGGTGTTTCCGTGGTAAATGCCTTGTCGAGCAAGCTCGAATTAACCATTCACCGTGCTGGACATATTCATCAACAAGAATATCGTCACGGTGATCCGCAGTATCCTTTAAAAGTGATTGGTAATACTGAAACGACAGGTACGATCGTACGTTTCTGGCCAAGTGCGGAAACCTTTAGCCAGACCATTTTTAATGTGGATATTTTGGCGCGTCGTTTACGTGAACTTTCATTCCTGAATGCAGGGGTGCGTATTGTTCTGCGTGATGAGCGTATCAACCTCGAACACGTGTATGACTACGAAGGTGGTTTGTCTGAGTTTGTAAAATATATCAATCAGGGCAAAAACCATCTGAATGACATTTTCCACTTCACTACGCAAGCTGAAAATGGCATTGGGGTTGAAGTAGCTTTGCAGTGGAACGATTCTTATCAAGAAAACGTGCGTTGCTTTACCAACAATATTCCGCAAAAAGATGGCGGAACACATTTGGCCGGTTTCCGTGCAGCATTGACCCGTGGCTTAAACAGCTATATGGAAAATGAGAGCTTACTGAAAAAAGAGAAAGTTGCGGTTACGGGTGATGATGCTCGTGAAGGTTTAACGGCGATTATTTCGGTCAAAGTGCCAGATCCGAAGTTCTCTTCACAAACCAAAGAAAAACTGGTGTCAAGTGAAGTGAAGCCTGCGGTCGAGCAAGCCATGAACAAAGCGTTCTCGGAGTACTTGCTTGAGAATCCTGCGGCTGCTAAATCAATTGCAGGCAAGATTATTGATGCTGCACGTGCACGTGATGCTGCGCGTAAGGCACGTGAAATGACGCGTCGTAAAAGTGCACTGGATATCGCGGGTTTGCCTGGTAAGTTAGCAGACTGTCAGGAAAAAGATCCAGCGATGTCTGAACTGTATCTGGTCGAGGGTGACTCTGCAGGCGGTTCAGCTAAGCAAGGGCGTAACCGTAAAATGCAGGCTATTTTACCGTTGAAAGGTAAAATCCTGAACGTGGAACGTGCACGGTTTGACAAGATGATTTCTTCTCAGGAAGTCGGCACACTGATTACCGCTTTAGGCTGTGGTATTGGGCGTGAAGAATATAATCCTGACAAGTTGCGTTATCACAAAATCATCATCATGACCGATGCCGACGTCGATGGTTCACATATTCGTACCTTGTTACTCACTTTCTTCTTCCGCCAAATGCCAGAATTGGTGGAGCGTGGTCATATTTATATTGCCCAGCCACCACTATATAAGTTGAAGAAAGGCAAGCAAGAACAGTACATCAAAGACAATGAAGCATTGGAAACCTTCCTGATTTCAAATGCGATTGATGATTTGGCACTACACATCAGTGCTGAAGCGCCTGCGATTCGCGGTGAGGCTTTGGCCAACGTGATTGCGGATTATCAAACTTCGCAGAAGAGCTTACAGCGTTTAACTCAGCGTTATCCTGCAAGCTTGTTGGATGGTTTGATTTCATTAGAAACTTACAAATTCGACCACTCGCAAGATTTGGCTTATGTCCAACACTGGGGTGAGCAATTGCGTGCTGCAGTGGAAAAAGCTCAGCCGAGCTTACGTCCTGAGTTAATACTGGAAGCCTTCGATAAAGAATTGCCAGATGGTGAAAAAGCGGTGGTGTATTTCCCACGCATTACCATTTATGTGCATAACTTGCCGCACAGTTATTTACTTGATGCGGGCTTATTATCTTCGACTGAATATGTACGTTTACTCAAGAATTCCAAGAGCTGGTTCAGCCTACTTGAAGAAGGTGCTTATTTGGAGAAAGGTGAGCGTAAAATTGCGGTCAGCAATTTCCATCAGGTTTGGCAGCATATTTTACAAGACTCGCGTCGCGGCATGATGATCCAGCGTTATAAAGGTTTGGGTGAGATGAATGCGGAACAGCTTTGGGAAACCACAATGGATCCTGAAAACCGCAACATGCTGCAAGTCACCATTGATGATGCGATTGAAGCCGATCGTATGTTCTCTTGCTTGATGGGGGATGATGTAGAACCACGTCGTGCCTTCATTGAAGAGAATGCCTTGAATGCAGATATTGATGCTTAAGCAGTTATGATTTTAAAAAGCAGCCTCAGGGCTGCTTTTTTTATGGTAGGTTGTTTTGTTGGGTTTTGGTGATAGTTATTAAACTGTCGTATTGCTGTGGCATGCTGAATCAAAATAACAGCGAGGGAAGACGATGGATTTAAGTTTGGAGCAGTGCCGTGATCACTGGCTGAATGCCTTTTATACGGGGCAGGTGCAAGAGTTGATGCAATATGAGCATCCAGAGTTTAAGGTGGTGTATGAAGCTCAAGGCAAAGTAGAAAGCAATTTAAGCCGTTACGCCAGTATTCAGCATGCAGTGCAAAATGGGGTGTGGAAGCCGCGTCATTTAGAGATTCAAACCGAAATGTTTGAGTTTAATCCGACTCAAACAGAATGCCGAATTCTGTTGCATTTGGCGCAGCCTGAACAGGTTATTCAGGAAACGTGGCATTTCCAGTCTGATGCATGGCAAATTGTAGAGTTACGCTTTTGTAAAAAGAAACTGGTGGGTCTATTTGATTGAGCTGATTTTTAGACATAAAAAAAGCAGGTCGAGTGACCTGCTTTTCGCTTTGCGTGGATTAGTCGGTAAACGTCACTTTCGCAATGGCTTTTTTACCTGCTTGAACAATGAGGGTGATGTTTTCGTTCACAGAGAAGCTAGCATCAACTACATTCCAGTCGACTTTAACGGCTCCACGTGAAACAGCATCTTTGGCAGCAGCAGCATTTTTGGTTAAACCCGCTGCACGCACAATCGAGGCAATAAACATTTCACCACCAAATTCGGCACGTGAAATGGTTACTTCAGGTGTCCCTTCAGGTAGTTCACCTTCAGTAATGATGTTGCCCGCACCTTTATGGGCATTGGCAGCCGCTTCAGCACCGTGGAAACGCTCAACCAACTCAAGTGCAAGAATCTTCTTCACTTCTTGTGGGTTACGACCCTCTTCAATTTCTTTGAGTAGGACTTTAATTTCTTCAACCGATTTAAAGCTGAGTAGATCAAAATAACGTTCAATCAAAGCATCTGGCATTGAAAGGACTTTTTGATACATCGCGCCTGGGGTATCAAATACACCAATGTAGTTGCCTAAAGATTTAGACATTTTGTTGACGCCGTCCAAGCCTTCAAGAATTGGCACGGTAATGCACACTTGTGCTTCTTGATCATAACGACCTTGCAAGGTACGCCCCATCAACAAGTTAAAGGTCTGATCCGTACCACCCAATTCGACATCGGCATGCAAGGCAACAGAGTCATAACCTTGTACCAGTGGATACAAGAACTCGTGAATCGCAATTGGTTGTTGATTGTTATAACGCTTGGTGAAGTCATCACGTTCCAACATACGTGCAACAGTTTGCTGTGACGCCAACTGAATTAAATCAGCTGCAGTTTTGGTCGCGAACCATTCCGAGTTAAACACCACTTTGGTTTTGTTTGGATCAAGAATTTTAAAAACTTGCTCTTGATAGGTTTTGGCATTTTCTAAGACTTGTTCACGTGACAACGGTGGGCGAGTCGCGCTTTTACCCGTTGGGTCACCGATCATCGCAGTATAGTCACCAATCAAGAAAAACACTTCATGACCGAGGTCTTGGAAGGTTTTTAATTTATTGATCAGCACCGTATGACCCAAGTGCAAGTCAGGTGCAGTCGGATCGAAGCCCGCTTTAATTTTTAGAGGACGATTCTCTTTGAGTTTCTTTAACAGATCCTCTTCAGAGATAATTTCATGAGTGCCTCGTTGAATGAGGGCAAGCTGTTCTTCAGCTGGCAGGAAATTTGACATCACAAAACCCAAACACATCAGTTATTCAATTTGTGCGATATACTAACACTTTTTCAGCACATTGCAGGCTTTAGAATAATCATGACAGCAATCTATATTGGGGTAATGACCGGCACCAGCATGGATGGGGTAGATATTGTTGCCGCTTCGTTCGATCCATTGCAGTTGCATGCCACGCTCACCTTGGCTTTTGACCCCGATTTACGCGATGAACTGATGGCACTGACCTTGCCAGATGACAATGAAATTGATCGTATGGGCAAAGCTGATGTGGCTTTGGCGAAAATGATTGGCGAAGGCATTAATACGCTGATTGAACAACATCAACTAGACCGTAGCCAAATTAAAGCCATTGGTTCGCATGGGCAAACCATTCGCCATCGTCCAGAGCATGGTTTTACCTTACAGATTGGTGATCCGAATATCATTACCGAAATCACCAAAATTCCAGTGGTGTCCGATTTTCGCCGTCGTGATATGGCAGCAGGTGGGCAGGGTGCGCCGTTAGTGCCAGCTTTTCATCAAGCCTTATTCCAGCATGAAAGCATTCACCGTGTGATTCTGAATTTGGGTGGCATCGCCAATGTCAGTCTTTTACCTGCGGGTGCACCAGAGCAAGTTTCGGGTTTTGATACTGGACCTGCCAATATTCTGATGGATGCATGGTGTCATCGTTATACCGGTCAGCCTTATGATGAAAATGGCAATTGGGCCGCTTATGGTCAACCAATTCGTAGTTTGCTAGAGCGTTTACAAGCGCATGAATTTTTTGCTAAAGAGCCACCAAAAAGCACAGGTCGTGAAGACTTTAATTTAGACTGGCTGGATGATCAGCTCATGGACTGGCGTAATGACGAACTGGCTTATGATGAGTTGGAAGATACGCCTGAAAATGTCCAAGCCACATTATTAAAATTGACCACACGTGCCATTAAAAAAGCCATTTACCGTTCTGGCATGGATACGGGTGAAGTCTACGTCTGTGGTGGTGGAGCTTATAATTCGCAACTGCTAGAACAATTGCGCTGGCGTTTGCGCAAGCACCAATGGACTGTACAAAGTACCGCAGATTTGGGCTTAAGTCCGACGTGGGTAGAAGCCACAGCTTTTGCGTGGTTGGCGAAGCGTTTTGTCGAACACCTGAGTGGTAATTTACCTGCAGTGACAGGCGCGGATGGCTATCGTATTTTAGGTAGTATGACTGCGGTCTAGACCCCATAAAAAAACCTCCAATTCAGGAGGTTTTTTTAATTCTGTGATCGGCTTAAATCGAGAAAGATGATCCACAGCCGCAAGTTGTAGTTGCATTCGGATTTTGTACGATAAAACGTGAACCTTCTAGACCTTCCACATAATCGACCACTGAACCGACGAGATATTGATAGCTCAGTGAGTCAACCAGCATTTTTACATCGCCATTAATGAACTCAGCATCATCTTCATTCATATTGTCGGCAAAGTTAAAGCCGTAAGAAAAGCCTGAACAGCCCCCACCCGTTACATAAACACGTAACATTAAGTCTTGGTTGCCTTCACTATCGCGCAATTGGCGTACTTTATTTGCAGCATTGTCGGTCAACTCAAGCGCTGGAGCAGTCATGATAGATTCCTCTGTGGTTCTAGTGTCTTTTATCAATAAAAAGACTATATATCTAAGTATAGCATACTCAATATAGGGTCAATATTCGAAGATTAAAAGTCAAATCAGAGTAATTTTATCAAGATTATTTGTAGTTTTCATCTTGCAGACCACATTCAAAATTTTTGGCATCCTCTTTACAGCGGAATTGCCACAGCAGTTTCATCATGCGTTTGTCGTAGACGCCTTGCTGGGTCAAATTAATCCGAGCTTCACGCATCATTTTTTGATAGCCAGGTTTGTCGGCAGCAGGAACATCCATCCAGTACTTCGTTGGAATATCGGCTTTCATCTTGCCTAAAATATCAAAGGCACGCGGTAATTGTGCTTTTACCCATTCACGCGATTGTTGACCATAGCCTTTAGGAAAGCGTTCGGGACGAATAATGATATTGCCTGTGACCTGTAAGATTGGATAGTTCACAATTGCGCCTTTGCTGCCTAAACCTTTATGTAATTCGAGCGGTTTAAAGGCAGCCGCAGGAGCGCCAATAATATCGACCTGACCATTGTTAAACTTACTGCCGAAATTGGTAACATCTGAACTGACCGCCTGAGCACCGACTTGCTGCACCATAATTTTTTGTGCTTGGTCATAATCCAGTACCGCAATCTTTTTTCCTGCGGCTTTTGCCACAGTATTAATATTACGGTCATTCACCATTAAATAGGCATCACCAACAGGAATCACCCCCGCAATTTCATATTTGCCTTTCACCATATATTTACTGAAGGTGGGATTGGCTAAACCTTGCATGACTTTGACCGCCAGTTTGAGATTGGGAATTGCCCCAATCGCATCTAGCGAACCTGTAAAATCATTAAATTGGCGTCCCCGCATGCCTGTAACGCTGATGCCATCACATTTGCCTGCTTTAAAATCTTCTGCAATCACGGCTTCATTTTGCGCCACTCGCAGTTCAATATCCGCTCCCCAGTTTTTGGCAGCCAATTGATAATCTATCATTAGGGCATATACATCGCCACTTTTCCCAACCAAGTCAAATACGCAAACCACTTGTTTGGCTTGTACGAGGCTGGTTGCAGCACAGAGTCCGAGTCCGATCAAAAGTTGCTGAGATGATGCTGTCATCATGTGAATTGTCCTTATTCCATTCTTTTTATAGTGTTGTGATGAGATTCTTCATCATGTCGCGGTAAAACAATTATGTTACCTGTGCTCAAGCTTAGCCTGTTTTGCAGGATCAGCATTGGCATAGGAGACAGAATGTGAACAGAAAAAAGCCTAGAAGAATCTAGGCTTTAATGATTGATTTTAGGTTTATTCACCAGCCATTGAACATTCGAAATTGGCTTTGTCGACAGAGCAACGTGCTTTCTTCAAAACACTCATCATGCTGGCATCATAAATGCCTTGTTTGGTGAGATCGATACGACCATCACGTAACATCTTTTGATATTTGATTTTATCTTCTGCACTTAGCGTTAGACGATATTTGGCAGGAATACCTGCTTCAAGGCGGTTAATCATCGAGAAGCTTTTTGGCAGATTTTTTACAAACCAATCACGGGATTTTTGTCCGAAGCCTGCTGGGAACTGTTCTGGGCGAATCACAAAGTCTGCGGTCACTTGCAGTACAGGGAAGTTGAACATGGCACCACTGTTACCCAAACCTTTGTAAATTTCTAAGGGTTTATAGGCATAGGCTGGGGCACCGACCATATCTACCTGACCATTATTGAATTTCGCCACAAAATTCGAGACATCTGAAATGACGGCCTGTGCCCCGACACGTTGCACCATAATTTTCTGAGCTTGGTCATAGCCTAATACCGCGAATTTTTTGCCTGCGGCTTTTTCAATAGAATTGATGTTTTTGTCACGAACAAAAATAAAGGCAGAGCCGAGTGGGGCAATGCCTGCAACTTCATATTTTTTACCCCCCAGAGTCGTGACCATTTTGCTGGCATTACGTTGGTCTAGAGCAAAGCTAATGGCTTTTTGTGCAATGGCATTGCTAGGTACACCACCCAAGGCATCAATCGAACCTGCAAATTTATTGTATTGACGGGCACGCATGGCAGTCATAAACACGCCGTCACATTTACCGGCTTTAAAATCGTTATCTGCAACCGCTTCATCTTGACGTGGAATCAGATTGATATCGACTCCCCAACCTTTCGCTGCTAATGCCCATTCTTGCGCCATTTGATAAGACTCACCAGATTTTCCGAGCAAATCAAATACACAGACATCTACCTGTGCGGCTTGCGTGGTCGCTGATAGACCCATCGCAGTCACTGCAGCGAAACCTAACATGACTTTTTTCATTGTGTTCATCCTTTTCAGATTGATTCTTGTTTTTAGTGTCCTTACACGCAGACAATATTAAGCAAGTTTTGTACGTATAAATAGAGTATTTACTCCATTTTTAAATAAAAAAAATGACACGCTGAGTAAAATTGCTGTCAATTTGTCCAATACGAAGCCGTGTTTTCATAAAAATCAGTTAATTGAATAATGTACTTGCTGCTCAAAAGTGATCCAAAAATTATTCACCTCCCAGTGAGCATTCAAAATTGGTCCGTTCCACAGTACAGCGAGCTTTTTTGAGGACGGTCATCATGGTTGGGTCATAAATACCTTGCTGGGTCAGATCCATACGCGCATCACGCAGCAGCTTTTGGTATTTTTCTTTATCTTCCTTGTCCAGCTCCATTCGGTATTTCGCGGGAATCGAGGCTTCTACCCGTTGCACCATGGCAAAACTTTTAGGCAACTGGCGGACAAACCATTGTCGCGATTGAGCAGCAAAGCCATCTGGAAATTTTTCAGGGCGTATAATCAGATCTGCGGTGACATTCAGCACGGGAAAGTTGACCATCGCGCCGTTATTGCCCAATCCCTTATGGATTTCCAAGGGTTTAAACGCATAAGCTGGGGCAGGCACAACATCGACTTCGTTTTGATTAAACTTTTTCACGAAATTGGAAATTTCAGACATCACGGGCACTGCATTGACCCGTTTCACCATAATTTTTTGGGCTTGATCGAATTCCATCACCGCAATTTTTTTACCATTCAGCTTTTCTACACTATTCACCGCTTTATCGCGTACAAATAAATAAGCAGGACCAATCTGACCAATGCCTGCGACTTCATAGGTGTCTTTTCCTGATTTGGTAATCAAGCGTTTTTGATTTCTCTTGTCCAAGACATAAATAATGGCTTTTTGCGCAATCGCATTATTGGGTACGCCGCCTAAGGCATCGATCGAACCTGCAAATTTATTATAATTGCGTGCCCGCATCGAGGTCATATAGAAGCCATCGCAAACACCAGCTTTAAAGTCTTGGTCTAATTGAGCTTCATCTTTATAAGCCGTCAGATCGATCTGGGCGCCCCAGCTTTTACTGGCCAATGCCCATTCCTCCAGAAATTTATATGATTCTCCTGATTTGCCCAGTAAATCGAATACACAGATATTGCTCTTGGCGTGAGCGACATTAGACAAATTAAAGAGCATTGCTGTCGACAAGATCAAAAAGGCTTGCTTCACGATTCCACCTCATTCTTTTGATTTTTCAGGAACAAATTTATATAAGCATGTTTTATTTGGATAAAATAGAGTTTTTACTCTATTTCCGATCAGTAACATTTAGATCGGCATTCATTTGTACTTTTTGTTTTCTGAGCGACTTCCTTTAGAATAGCGCTAACTTTTTATGTGCCAGTCTTTGTAATGATTCAGTTAGATCAACTTTCTATACGCCGTGGGGGACGAGTTTTGTTCCAAAAAGCCTCTATGCAACTGCATCCAGGCTGGAAAATTGGTCTAACAGGGGTGAATGGTGCAGGGAAATCGACCTTATTTGCTGCATTTTTAGGTGAATTAGGTGCCGATGAAGGCAGTTTGACCCGTCCAGCCGTCTGGACCGTTGCGCATATGGCTCAAGAAATCAAAGCCTTAGATATGAAAGCGATTGATTTTGTTTTATCGGGCGATGAAGAATATTGGGAGATTCAGCACAAACTGGATCATCCAGAAAACTTAAGCAATGATGAACTGGCGCACTTATATGGCCGCTTTGATGAGATTCATGGCTATTCGGCTGCGGCCAAAGCATCACAACTCATGGCGGGCCTAGGTTTCTTTGAACATCAATCTCAACTGGATGTTTCTAGTTTCTCAGGCGGATGGCGTATGCGTCTGAATCTGGCACGTACCCTGATGAGCCGTTCAGATTTACTGTTGCTAGATGAGCCGACCAACCATTTAGATTTAGATGCGATTTTGTGGTTAGAAGACTGGTTAAAAGCCTATGAAGGTACGTTGGTGTTGATTTCACATGACCGTGATTTCTTGGATGCCATCACCGATCATATTCTACATATCGAAAATCAAGAGTTAACCTTATATACGGGGAATTACTCGACGTTTGAACGTACCCGCAGCGAACGTTTAGCCCAACAACAACAGGCGTACGAAAAGCAATTAGAAACCCGTGCACATTTGCAAAAATATATCGATCGCTTTAAAGCACAAGCCACCAAAGCTAAACAGGCACAAAGTCGTATTAAACAATTAGAGCGTATGCAGGAACTTTCGGCTGCACATGTGGATACGCCGTTTACTTTTAGTTTCCGTGAACCCTCTAAAATGAGTTCACCTTTACTGGAACTTGAAAGTGCAGATATTGGTTATGGTGACAAACTGATTGTGACCAATGTCAATCTGCAAATTACCCCGACCAGCCGAATTGGTTTATTGGGGATGAATGGCGCAGGTAAATCTACGCTGATTAAATCCTTGGTGGGCGATTTACCTTTATTGGCAGGGCATCGCAAAGCCTCTGAATTACTCAATATTGGTTATTTCGCTCAGCATCAGATGGATGCTTTGGATGGGAATGCCAGTCCAATGTTGCAATTGGCACGTATTGCAGACCCGAAAATCAGTGAAGCGACGTTACGTTCGTTCCTAGGCAGCTTTGGCTTTAGTGGCGAACGTATGGATACGCCAAGTGAAAGCTTCTCTGGCGGAGAGCGTGCTCGTTTAGCGCTGGCATTGATTGTGTGGCAACGCCCAAATGTCTTGATTCTAGATGAACCGACCAACCATTTGGATTTGGATATGCGCCATGCACTGACCATGGCACTGCAAGATTTCGAAGGGGCTGTGGTGTTGGTGTCACATGAACGTCAATTGATTGCCAGCGTCTGTGACGAACTCTTATTGGTCCACCAAGGCACGTGTCGTGACTTTGATGGTGATTTAACTGTGTATGCAGAATGGCTACGTCAAGCGCGTATCGACATGATGAAAAATGGACAACAGCCTGCTGCACCAATCCAATCCCAAGTCGAAGCGAAACCGACTATTTCTAAACTGGATAAAGAAGCGCAGCGCAAAGAAGCTGCACGTCAGCGTGAACAAACCCGTCCAATTCGTAAGAATATTGAGAAATGCGAATCGCAAATGGAAAAGTTACAACCGCGTTTGCAAGAAATTGAAAGCTTGCTCGGGGATAGTAGTTTGTATGACGCTGAGCGTAAGCAAGATTTATTAAAATTGATGGATGAGCAAAATCAAATCAAAGCCAAGTTAGAGCAAACTGAAGAAGAGATGCTAGGTTTGATGATGGAGTTGGAAGAACTCGAAAGCTCATTCTGATTCACGAACAGCGAAGACCCAAAAGCACAGCCTTAGGTTGTGCTTTTTTTATTAAGGGAGAATTTAAAAAACTAAAAAAGTGATTGAGGCCCAATATAGACATATAAAAGAGAGAAAAATGGAAATAAATATGCGATTTAAGTGTGAAAACGCTTAAAAAGTGAGTGAAAAACACATTTTTTGCATAAATTCGTGGAAAAAAACAACAGACGTGCAAAATAATCCGAAACAGGTGTTGCAACCTATCT
>NZ_JBSYVT010000026.1:0-47356 GCF_054112845.1 Acinetobacter sp. NigerLNRRAM0016 | reverse complement strand
GATATTGCGTAGATGCCACTTTACCGTATTAACGGACAAGAATACTTTATCTGCCAACTCAATATCCGTACAGCCCTCGCTCACCTTAAGTAAAATTTGTAATTCACGCTTGGACAATAATTCAGCCTGAATTGCACTGACAGCTTCATCTTCATGAACAACTTCAGTTTGAGGAGTTGGACAAATTGAAGTGAGCACCTCAGCAAATGCCAAAATTGAATGCTCTTTCTTCGGTTTCGATTTCAAGATAAATTTAACGTAATCCGCTAACAACTGAAACAGCAATGGATGTTCGTCTAAAACAATACGCACTGCTTTGGTCGGCTCTAACAATACTAAAGCTTGCTCAAACCAATTAAACGCAACATCAATCTGCTTTAAACGGTAGTCTGCCAAAGCCAGTAACAACAGAATTCGAACTCGACGTAATGGATAAGTCATAATTCGGGCCAGCTCTTGCTCTAAAAATGCTTTGGCTTGCTGTTCATGCCCCATAAAAATCAATTGGCGATACAGGGCTAAATCATCTCCTGTAATCACATTGGAGATATTTAAGGTTTTCTCTAAATGCTTTTGGCATAACTGTTCCACTTCTTGTGCATCAGCATCCAGTAACTTGTGCTTTTTATCAAACCACTGATATTGTTCATAAATGCTTTGCACAGTGCGACTTAACCTAGGCATGACCCAATCATTGGTGCAAATTTGTGATTGAGTCAGACATGCCTGCTCTGCCTGTAGATTGCCTTGAATATGCGCCAGACGTAATAACAGCTCAAACCCGACAATCGCAAGGTCAGGAATAATCAGTTGCTCACCATTATGAAAATGCTGCAAGGTATTTTCAGCGAGTGAAATCTCGTTCAGATCATAATAGAGACTGGCTTTTACACTGCTGGTAATCATTTTAACAATTGGTCGGAGAAACTCATCTGAACTCAGTTTTAAATAATCATCACTTTTCCCGATATATTCGAGTTTGAGTAAAGCTTTATCCAGATTCCCCTCTAAATAATCACACAACGCCTCAATACAGTCAGTAATGATCAAACCGAAGACATTCCGCCCTTGTATATACGCTGCACGGGTCTGAATGATGATTTTTCTGGCTTCAGTGATTTTCCCCAGACAAATGTGATACAAAGCACCGATTCCAATTAAGGGTGCACGCACAAAATAAGAGGCTTCTTCTAGTTTTAAGACATTCTCTTGCGCCAATTCTGATGCTTTTTTAATGTCATCACTCATTAACGCAACCATAGGTGCCAGAGCCAACTGGTCGTCCCCAACGATGCTTTCACTCGAATCCACTTTGAGCCAAAGCTGTAAATAATGATTGCCAAGTAAATGCTGATGAGTAATGGTTAAGGACCAAATCACGTCATAGAGTAAAACTGCCCGTTGTGCCAATAGTGCATCTGGGATGAGTTTGACCAATTCCAATAGACTATAAAAACGCCCTTCCAAGACCAGATCACGGCTCACATCACTTAAAAGATCCAAGACCAGCATTTGATGTTCTGCCTGCTGGGCATGGTAAATGGCTTCCATTAAATAATGGCGCTGCTGATACCAGTAAGCTGCACGAAGATGCGCTGCTTTATACTGTTCTGGGTTTGAAACTTTAAACCGATTTTCGAGGAATTCACGGAATAAATGATGAATTCGATACCACGAGTTTTGTTCATCTAAAGCTTGCAGGAACAATCCTTTTTGAATCATGTTCTCTAGCAATTTAGCTGCGGCTGGGTTTTCTGCCACTTCTAGAATATTAGATAAGCTAATTTTTCTTAATACACTAATATTGAGCAGAAAATTTTGCATATCTTCTGGTAGCTGAATAAAAACCTGCTCACTCAAATAGTCGACAATTTGATTGTGGACACCACTTAAGCTTTCAATTACTGCACCAGCATCGTGATAATTTTTTAAATATAGATTCGTCAGTTGAATGCCAGTTAACCAGCCTTCCGTTTTTTCAATCAACTGCTCAGCTAAAGCAGGCGTCAAAGTCACATGATCAAAATTCTGTTGTTTTAAAAAATCAATAAGCTATGCGCTGTCTGAAGGTTTAATGCTTAAGTGAACTTCCGTCACCAACTTCAAGCGCCCCAACAGATATTCTTTAGCAAAACTCCAATTCGGTTTAACCCGTGATGAAATTACCAAATGACAATTTAAAGGTAAATATTGGTACAACCACCACAGAATATTTAAACACTCAGGGTTTTCGATGACTTCAAACTCATCGATAAAGAACACCGTTTCAGCACTCATATCTGAAACTTTATGGGTTAATTCAAGAATATTTTGCTTATGCACCTGACGATCAGGAATAGAACTCAGCTGATCTAAGCCTAAGAGTGCAACCCAAAGATATTGATAAAGTCGAATCGGGTCATTGTCATCGCTATCCAGTGTTAACCAGCTAATACGTTTGCCCTTGGCAATCAGTGCTTCACTTAGCTGATGCATTAATGTGGTTTTACCATAACCCGCTGCCGCATGGATAAAGACGAGAGAAGATTGGCAATAGTCCAGCATATGGCCTAACAACTCAGGACGTTGCATTGCCTTAGCGCTCACAATGCTTGGACGGCTGAGTTTAGTTTTTAATACTTTCATTTCAAATCATCCAATCTTTCTTATTTAATTCCATCAGCAAATTTCTACTCCTTGAAATTTAACAGCAAATTTACATACGCTTCAAATATATGTATTCCGCTAGTATAAAGCCGTCCCCAAATTAAAATAAGGCAAACAATCTCGTCATGTGAAATTGCATCATAATAAGGTTGAAAATATAGCTTAGATACAAACTAATCGAACAATAATCAAACAACCCTAAATCCATTCTTTTGAATGGTTTGCTAATTCTGAAACGTTGCTATGCTCAAGTACATGGAAATAGCAGATATTCGCTGATCTAAGCGTTCTGATATCTCACTCACAAATAAAGACATACATGGAGTTTGTCATGAGTATTGCACAATCAATTAAACATCAAGACCGTTTATTAACTATCAACATTAATGATGGCGAAATTCAAAACGCATTACCAGGCGTACATGTTACCCCTTGCTTCTTAGATCCAGACAATGGTACTTGGGTAATCCGTGCGCGTTTTGATGCTGGTGTAGTATTACCACGCCATTTCCACACTGGTGTTGTACATTTCTATACAACAGCGGGTTCGTGGCATTATGTCGAATATCCAGAAGATGTTCAAACTGCTGGTAGCTATTTATTTGAACCAGCTGGTTCTATCCATACCCTATCTACTCCTGAAGGTGCTGAAGGATTCATGGTGATTGAAGGCGCGAATGTAAACTTAAACGATGATGACACACTAATGTTCATCATGGACGCTGGTTGGATTGAGCGTACCCTTCATGCAGTTGCGCAACAAACAGGTCAAAAAATGCCTCGCTACATTAAGCCTGGTTCAGAAGTTGCATTTAACAACAAATAAGTTCATAAAAGACTTTTAGCGCCTGCTAAAAGTCTTTCTTTATTTTAATAAAAAACAGCTACCAAGGATGAATGAAATGTTTGGCAAAATGATGCATCAATCTTTGTTGATTAGTAATTTACTAGAGCACGCAGCAAAGTATCACTCCGACACCTCTGTCATTTCACGTGAAGTGAATGGTCAAATTACGACAACCAACTGGTTACAAGTTCAACAAAACAGTAAACGCTTAGCCAATGCTTTTACGACATTTGATCTTGAAGCGGGTGACCGTATTGCGACAATCGCTTGGAATAACCATCGTCATTTAGAAACTTGGTACGCAATTTCGGGCAGTGGTTATGTTTGTCATACCATTAACCCACGTCTTTTCCCTGAGCAACTGATCTTTATTATTAATGATGCTCAAGATAAAGCGATTTTCTTTGATTCAACGTTCCTCCCTTTAATCCTTGCTGTGCAAGGTAAGGTTCCGTCTGTTGAACGTTTCATCTGTTACGGTTCACACGATGAAAAAATCGTCGAAGCTTTACCAGATGTACTTTTCTATGATGAATTGATTCAACATCAATCTCCAGAATATAACTGGCCACAGTTTAGCGAAGAAACACCAAGCTCATTGTGCTACACCTCAGGTACGACTGGTAACCCGAAAGGCGTACTGTATAGCCACCGTTCTACGCTATTGCATACCATGGCAATTTGCTTACCAGACTGCCTGAATTTATCTGCGCGCGATATCGTGATGCCAGTGGTACCCATGTTCCATGTAAATGCTTGGGGCGTACCTTATGCAGCAGCAATGGCTGGCAGCACCATTGTACTTCCTGGTCCAAACTTAGATGGTGACAGCCTCGTTAGCCTCATTGATGACTACAAAGTAACTGTCGCTTTAGGTGTTCCGACCATCTGGCAAGGTCTATTGGCGGCGGCGAAAAAACGCGGCACCAAATTAGAAAGTATGAACCGAAATGTGGTGGGTGGTGCAGCTTGCCCTCCATCTATTATTCGAGAGTTCAAAAACAGTTACGACTGTGACACGATTCATGCTTGGGGTATGTCAGAGACTAGCCCAGTGGGTACAGTCAACCAGCCGAAAGCCAAACATTCTGCGTTAAATGAAGCTGAATATGAAAACCTTCGTTTAACTCAAGGTCGTCCTCCATTTGGCGTTGAATTACGTATTGTGGATGGTGATAACCTCGCTGCATTACCAAATGATGGTCACACTCAAGGTAACCTACAAGTTCGTGGTCCTTGGATTGTTGAAAACTACTTCAACCAAGAGAAAAGTGCACTGACTGCCGATGGTTGGTTCGATACAGGTGACATCGCAACCATTGATGCAGATGGCTATATGACCATTTGTGACCGTGCAAAAGATTTAATTAAGTCTGGCGGCGAATGGATTTCTTCTGTTGAAATTGAAAATATTGCAGTGGGTCATCCAGAAATTCGCATGGCTGCGGCAATTGCTGCTCGTCATCCAAAATGGGATGAGCGCCCAATTTTAATTGCAGTGAAACAAGAAGACTCTACGCTTTCTGAAGATGATGCGCGTGCATACTTTGAAAACAAACTTGCTCGCTGGCAGATTCCTGATGTCGTGATCTTTGTCGATGCACTTCCAATTAACGGTACAGGCAAAATTGTTAAAGCTGATTTACGCAAACAATTTGGTGATGTTCTGCTTAAAGACGAAGTTGTCTAATCACTGTAAATTTAATGTTGATCTGAGGACATTGCGATGAAAAATAATAGCTCAAAAACAGCATGGGTGACTGGCGGTAGTAGCGGTATTGGTCTTGAACTGACGAAACGTCTACTCAAAGACAAATATCAAGTGTGTATTTTTGCCCATGCAGGTATTGAACAAGCCGTTACTGAATTGCAAAAGCTCTCTCCTGCTGTATGTGGATTTGAACTTGATGTACAAAATGAAAGCACGATGGAAGCAAAATTTGCTGAAGCTGCTGCAACATTTGGTGCGCTTGATCTGTTAATCAACTCTGCGGGGATTAGTATTGCGAAGAACTTTGATGAAATGTCTTCGCAAGAATTTGAAAGACAGATCAACATTAACTTGGTAGGTAGCCGTAATGTAGCGCATGCTGCTTTACCACACTTACTGCAAGCAGTTCAGCAAGGTAAACGCCCTAAAATCGTGTTTATTGCTTCTGCTGCAGGTCTGGTTGGTTGCTATGGTTATACAGGCTACTGCGCATCTAAATTTGGTGTGATTGGTTTAGCCGAAGTATTACGTATGGAATTACGCAGCAAGAAAATTGATGTTGCTGTGGTTTGCCCACCTGAAGTCGATACACCATTAGTCACTGAAGAGCGTAAAGCAGGCTCACCTGTTACCGCGGCCTTGAAACAATTGGGTGGTGGCACCATGCCAGTCGACAAAGCCTGTAAAGAAATCTATGAAGGCATTTTCTCAAATGATTTCATGGTGATTATTGGTGCTCAGCTGCGCATTCTGACCAAACTTTCTCGTGTCTTGCCAGATCTTTATCGTAGCCAAATCGATAAAAAATTAGACAAGATCATCCAGAAATTTTCGTTATAAGACACGGGTTGATTCAGCTACACGGTAGCTGAATCAACCCCAAATAGAATAAAAAGCCCAATTCCTAAAATTCGGTTTTTTCACTGCAAACGGATTTGAACCTGTTCATGTAAGAACACTATTCATAGATTGCAGTAAAACAAAAAATTCATTCAGATTCAGCAATGCAACGGCCGCCTATTTCTTCAGAATGGGTGTTTAGATAACTAATGCCTAATTTTCATAAAAATTAGAAAATTAATTGTCCATGTGCCTGTTTCAGTGAAATTGAGGTCTCTGAATAAAGCTATTTATTACAACACTCATAAGGATAATGAGATGCAAAATAATTCGTCAAAAACAGCATGGGTTACGGGTGGCAGTAGCGGTATTGGTCTAGAACTGACTAAGCGCCTACTCCAAGACAACTATCAAGTCTGTATATTTGCCCACGCGGGTATCGAACAAGCTCTAAAAGACCTCCACAAATTGTCTCCTAAAGTTACTGGCTTCGAAGTTGATGTACAAAATGAAAGCACCATGGAAGAAAAATTTGCGGAAGCAGTGGCTACATTTGGTACACCTGATCTTGTGATTAACTCTGCTGGTATTGGTGTTGCAAAATCTTTTGAAGATATGACTTCAGAAGAATACCAACGTCAAATCAATATTAACCTTGTCGGTAGCCGCAATGTTGCACATGCTGCTTTGGCACACTTAAAACAAGCCGTTCAACAAAGCAAACGACCTAAATTAGTATTAATTGCTTCTGCAGCTGGTTTAGTAGGTTGCTATGGTTATGCAGGCTATTGTTCTTCTAAATTTGGCGTGGTTGGATTAGCCGAAGTATTGCGTATGGAATTACGTAGTCAGAAAATTGCTGTGGCTGTGGTTTGCCCTCCAGAAGTCGACACCCCATTTGTGACAGATGAACGTAAGAATGGTTCCCCAATTACGGCTGCATTAAAACAGTTGGGTGGTAGCATGCCTGTTGAGAAAGCATGTAAAGAAATTTACCAAGGTATTTTCTCGAAAGACTTTTTGATTATCCCTGGTACACAAGCACGTATTTTGACCAAACTTTCTCGCGTATTGCCAGATACTTACCGTAGTCAAATTGATAAAAAACTTGATCAAATTCTTGAGAAATTTGCATCCTAATCAGAATCATATTTCTGACAATAAAAAAACCGAATGCATTGCATTCGGTTTTTTTTATTGTGATGAACTTACATCTCTGCAATCACACCTAAAATGCCAGTAATAATCATATCAATCGCAATAGTACCAATCAGTAACGCAGATAATCGACCCACAATATCCACATAACGGTCTATATATTTGGCATGCTTATACCTGAGATGATCATGCGAAAACTTCATCAAAATCATTAAACTACAGGTTAGCGCCAAGGTCAGGAAAATCACCAGTGCAGCGCCACCGATGGGCAAAGACATGCCTGTTACCACGGCGGCACTAATCGTCCCCGGTCCAATCATAAAGGGCATGGCAATGGTACCTGCCAAATGTTCAGGTGCTCCCCGCATCTCCCCGATGGTGTCTGCCCCTTGAAACACATAGCGATAACCAATCACCAAGAAAATAAGCCCACCAAAAATTTGAAATGCCTCAAATCGCACATTCAAATATTTGCTGAAAATCGCTTCGCCACCCCATGCAAACAGCATAAATACCACATAAGCAATTAAACAGCCTTGAATCAGGGCTTTATTAAACACTTTGGCTTCTGAATTACGAATCATGCCAATCATGTAAATGCTCATGAGAAATGGATTGAGCAATGAAAAGAACAACGCAAAAGCATGTAAATATGAGGTATACATGGTGTCCCCCGATTAGCCTTGTGGGTCTGGAAATAAAGGACGATTTCCAGGACTGATTCGGTTTATATGTAAGAAGGTCATATGCCGTTCGTATCTGTCTAGAATATCATTAATGACTTGCTCTTTGGTGTAACCAACCAAATCGTTCCCTTGTGAGCCTTCATAAAGATATGTTTCCAAACGGAAATAAAAACGCTTACCTAACTTACCGCGTTCACTAAATGTGGGTGCGATATAACGTACAGGCCAGATCTGATAAACAAAGTTCTGTTCTTCTTCCAGATGAATAATCAGATCTAAATGATATAAAGTTGGATCTTGCTCTAATGCACTTTCCTGAACGTCAATATTCACGCCTCTTTTTTGCATTTCTTCTGCGACGGCCAGCACCGCGGGTCGGCAGATTTCATCCAGCATGCGTTTAGTATCGGTCGTTCCGGGGTGATGCATGACCCGTGACAAGCGTTTTTTCCAGTTCAGAATATCTACATTACCCACCACAGGTGCTGCATTCAAACTACTACTAGCTTGTCGATAATCTTCCAGCCTTAAAGATTTATATAGACCTGCCATCACCAAGAACATCACAAAGCTAAAAGGCAGCCCCATGATAATGGTGGCATTTTGCAAAGCGGTAATCCCATTGGTCATTAACATGGCCAAGGTCAACAAGCCAATGGCAATAGCCCAAAATACACTGAGCCAGCGCGGTGCATCATGGTCGACATTGGTAAATTGTGTGGTGAAATTCCCTAAGACCAAAGCCCCTGAATCGGCTGAAGTCACATAAAACAACAACCCAGTAATGGTTGCGACGCCTGCAATAAAAGGAAAATACGGATATTGAGCCAACAGGTCGTAGAAACCATGTGCTGGATTGGCAATGACGGTTTGAGCCAATGCCAGATTTCCATCAAAAATCACATTGTGTAATGCGCTATTTCCGAAAATTGACAGCCAAGTTAAGGTGAAAAATAGCGGGATGATTAAGGTACCGCTGACAAATTCACGAATGGTACGCCCTCGTGAAATACGCGCAAGGAAAAGTCCAACAAAAGGCGACCAAGCCACCCACCAAGCCCAGAAAAACAGCGTCCAACTGTTCATCCATTCTTTGGGTTGCTGAAAAGCAAAACTTTCCAAGGTCATACTTGGGAAACGACTAATATAATCGCCAATGTTTTGCACAAAAGTATTCAGCAAAAATTCAGTATTGCCGAGGAATAAAATAAATAGCATCAAACCCACGGATACATAAATATTCACTTCCGAGAGTATGCGCAGACCTTTATTGACACCCGAAGTTACCGAAATAATGGTCATCACCACAGCAACACCAATTAGGGCTGCCTGCATCCACAGATTTTCAGGTAAATCGAACAGTACATGTAAACCGTAATTCAGTTGCACTACACCAATACCGCAGGTGGTCGCAATACCGAAAATCGTCCCGATCACCGCGGCAGTATCCACACTATGTCCAATCGGACCATGAATTTTTTGACCAAAAATCGGATAAAGCGCGGAACGGATGGTGAGTGGCAAATTATAGCGATAACTGAAATATCCCAGTGCCATGCCAATCAAGGCGTACATGCACCATCCTGTCAGACCATAATGGAATAAAGTCCAGACCATACTCTGGCGTGCCGCTTCAAAGGTCTGCCCTTCACCTACAGGTGGATGCATATAATGGGATAAAGGTTCAGCGACCGAGAAGAACATCAAGTCGATGCCAATCCCTGCTGAAAACAGCATGGCAGACCAACTGAGTAAACTAAATTCGGGTTTGGAATGTTTGGGGCCAAGCTTAATATCGCCATAGCGTGAACAGGCAATAAAAATCACAAACACCATATACAGTGTGGCTGCCAGTAAATAGTACCAACTGAAGGTGGAACTGACCCATGCCAAAACTGCATTCAGCGTTTGATTGGCGAAGTCATTGAACAAAATGGTGGTAATCGAAAAAATTAAAATAATGAGAGCTGAAATATAAAAGACCACACCATTTAAACGGTCTTTTGGCGCTAATGTTTGATCATCAACTGCTCTTGGATTATCTGTTGCCATACAATCCTCAAGGAAGTAAATATAAGTTGAAAATCAATTTTTAAACTTCTCGCTGTCGAGAGCTTAAAAATCGACAAGTGCTATACGACAGTACTTTTGTCTCCGACAAAAATGCTATCTTCGTGTAACCGAATGCTTAGCCAGAATATAAAGATGTGTGGCAGTGTAACAAATTCCCTGAATTTGCCCTGCTTAGACAACCAATTCCAACATGAGAACGACATAAATAAACGGTTCTTCTCCTTAAACTCAATTTTTGTAGAGGCTTTTGAGTGTTGTATCCGATGCTTCAAGCAAGAACATAAAAAAATGCGCGTACTCTGCCACAGGTTCATTCAAAGCCAACTACAAAACTATCCATATGATAAATAAGCATTAATGCTTTAAAAATTGAGCACAAATTTTGCAAAGCTGCATTCAATTTAAACAACATGATACTTTTAATTGATTGAACGTTCAATCAATTAAAAGTATCATAAAAAAATGCTATGATGTTTTCCATGTCAATAATTGAATCTAACACCTTTAAATCTAAGGTAAATTTTCTGGATTATCATGAATAAACGTAGAGTAAAACCTGAGCATGAACGTCGTGAAGAAATCATTCGCGCAGCCTATGAGGTCATTTACGAGGTGGGTTTATCCAATACCACCATTGCTCAGATTGCAAAAAAAGCCCAACTTTCTACAGGCATTGTGAGCCATTATTTTGGTGATAAGCAGGGTCTGATTGAAAGCTGTATGCGACAAATGCTCTTTGTATTACGTGAAACGGCGGCAACCTACAAAGCCAAAGTTAGTCAGCCCACACCAGAAAATTTACTCAAGGCAATTATTGATGCCAACTTTGACATCAGTCAGGTGAATCAAACAGCGATGCGTGTCTGGTTAGATTTCTGGTCCGCCAGTATGCACATGCCTGATTTAGGTCGCTTGCAGCGAATAAACGACCAGCGTCTTTATTCAAATTTGAAATTTCATTTACTGCAGATGATGCCCAAAGACCAAGCCAGCCATGTCGCCAAAGGGCTTGCCGCTTTGATTGATGGTCTTTGGTTACGCGGCAGTTTAAGTGGTCATCAAGCATTTGATCGTGACTTGGCACGTTCTATTGCATACGACTATGTCGATATGCAACTTCGCTTAATACAACAGATACGGCAGGAACAGCAAAATGAATGATGCACAATTACATCAATTGTATATCCATGGACAGTATGTCAATGCCACCAGTGGTAAAACCTTCGACACAATTAATCCTGCAACAGGTCAAATCCTTGCTAGCGTTCAGCAAGCCGCTAAAGCCGATGTAGATGCGGCGGTAAAAAGTGCCCAACAAGGGCAACAAGTTTGGGCTGCCATGACGGCTGTTGAACGGGCACGTATTCTGCGTCGTGCCGTGGATATTTTACGTGAACGTAATGATGAGCTTGCCCGTCTAGAAACGCTCGATACGGGTAAAGCCTATAGCGAAACCTCCAGCGTCGACATTGTAACTGGCGCGGATGTTCTCGAATATTATGCAGGTCTTGCAACCGCGATTCAGGGCGAACAAGTGCCCCTTCGTGAAAGTAGTTTTTTCTATACTCGTCGAGAACCCTTAGGCGTTGTAGCGGGTATAGGCGCGTGGAACTACCCTATTCAAATTGCCCTATGGAAATCTGCACCTGCCTTAGCTGCGGGGAATGCCATGATTTTCAAACCCAGTGAAATTACGCCACTGACGGCCTTTAAGCTGGCTGAAATTTATACCGAAGCGGGTCTACCTGCTGGGGTCTTTAACGTGGTTCAAGGGCTTGGACATGAAGTGGGTCAATGGCTGACTGAGCATCCTGAAATCGCCAAAATCTCGTTTACAGGTGGTGTAGAAACAGGCAAAAAAGTCATGTCCAGTGCAGCCGCTTCCAGTTTAAAAGAAATCACCATGGAACTCGGTGGCAAGTCTCCGCTCATCATTTGCCCTGATGCCCATCTTGACCGCGCTGCGGACATTGCAGTGATGGCAAATTTCTTCAGTTCGGGTCAGGTGTGTACCAACGGTACACGGGTCTTTATTCCACGCAACCTGAAAACCGAGTTTGAACAGGCTGTACTCGAACGCGTTAAACGTATTCGTGTGGGCGACCCAATGCTGGCAGCAACCAATTTTGGTCCGCTCACCAGTTTCCCGCATATGGAAAAAGTCTTGTCTTATATTGAATTGGGCAAACAGCAAGGTGCGACACTTTTAATTGGGGGTGAACGAGCGACGTCTGCTGAACTGGCTCAGGGCGCTTATGTCATGCCAACTGTCTTTACGGACTGTCATGACGACATGCGGATTGTACAAGATGAAATCTTTGGACCAGTGATGAGTATTTTGACTTATGACAGCATTGAAGAAGCCATTCAACGTGCCAACCAGACCCTTTATGGTCTGGCAGCGGGAGTTGTAACACAAGATATCTCGCAGGCGCACCGCATTATTCACCAACTTGAAGCGGGTATTTGCTGGATTAATACGTGGGGCGAATCCCCTGCTGAAATGCCTGTTGGGGGATATAAACAATCTGGTGTGGGACGTGAAAACGGTTTGTCGACCCTGCAACATTACACCCGCATTAAATCCATTCAAGTCGAATTGGGCGATTATCACAGTATTTTCTAAACGCTAAATACTGAGCTTTATTCTTTATTTTTCTGTTTTTACATCCTCAACTCAACATGTCGCCACGCTCTGATCGGGCGTGGTACTGCCATAGAAAAAGGATCATTATGCATTCTACACACTACGATTATATTATTATTGGCGCTGGCTCTGCGGGCAATGTTCTTGCCGCACGTTTAACCGAAGATGCCGATGTCTCTGTTTTATTATTAGAAGCAGGCGGACCTGACTACCGACTCGATTTTCGTACCCAAATGCCTGCTGCATTGGCTTATCCACTGCAAGGGCGACGTTACAACTGGGCTTATTTAACTGACCCCGAACCACATATGAATAACCGCCGCATGGAATGTGGACGCGGCAAAGGCTTGGGTGGATCGTCGCTCATTAATGGCATGTGCTATATCCGTGGCAATGCCATGGACTTAGAACAATGGTCGACTTTAAAAGGTTTAGAAAACTGGAGCTATGCCGATTGCCTGCCGTACTATCGCAAAGCAGAAAGTCGCGATATTGGCGCCAATGACTACCACGGTGATCATGGACCTGTAAGCGTGGCGACACCGAAAGCCAATAATAATGAGCTGTTTCATGCCATGGTAGAAGCTGGCGTACAAGCAGGTTATCCACGTACAGATGATTTAAATGGCTATCAACAAGAAGGTTTTGGTCCTATGGATCGAACTGTCACGCCCAATGGTCGACGCGCCAGTACAGCGCGTGGATATCTAGATATGGCAAAGCAGCGTCCTAATTTGACCATTATGACGCATGCCACCACCAATAAAATTCTATTTAGTGGCAAACAAGCAATTGGCGTCGAATATCTGCAAGGTGCGAATCAGCAACAGTTACATCAGGTCTATGCCAATAAAGAAGTCTTGCTCTGTGCAGGCGCAATTGCATCACCGCAAATTTTACAACGTTCAGGTGTAGGCTCTAGCGAGTTACTGCGTGATTTAGAGATTGCACTTGTACATGATTTACCTGGTGTCGGGGAAAATTTACAAGACCATCTGGAAATGTACCTGCAATATAAATGCACAAAGCCTGTTTCGCTCTACCCCGCCTTGAAATGGTATAACCAGCCTGCCATTGGTGCAGAATGGTTATTCAATGGAACGGGGATTGGCGCCAGCAACCAATTTGAAGCGGGTGGTTTTATTCGCTCTTCCGATGAATTTGCTTGGCCAAATATTCAGTACCATTTCCTGCCTGTTGCGATTAACTACAATGGTAGCAATGCAGTCAAAGAGCATGGTTTTCAAGCCCACGTCGGTTCTATGCGCTCACCCTCGCGCGGGCGCATCAAACTGAAATCTAAAGATCCATTTGAACATCCAAGCATTCTGTTTAACTATATGTCCACAGAGCAAGATTGGCGCGAATTCCGCGATGCCATTCGGATTACGCGTGAAATTATGCAGCAACCTGCATTAGATCCTTATCGCGGTGAAGAAATCAGTCCAGGTAAACATTTAAGCAGTGATGCAGAATTGGATGACTTCGTACGTAATCATGCCGAAACGGCCTATCACCCTTCTTGTAGCTGCAAAATGGGCGAAGATGAAATGGCGGTGGTCGATGGTCAAGGACGTGTGCATGGTGTGCATAATTTACGTGTGGTTGATGCCTCTATTATGCCGCTGATTATCACAGGGAATTTAAATGCTACGACCATTATGATAGCCGAGAAAATTGCCGATCAAATTCGTGGTCGTCCAGCATTAGCGCGTTCTAATGCAGGTTTTTATCAAGCTCGTTCATCTGCATAATTTTCATACACTCATGATGTATCAGACCACATTATTGCGATGAATTAATATGGTCTTTTTAATTCCTTATATTTTTTAGGTATTATAATTAGATATATTTTGAATATATTTTCATTATTTAAATTGCTTATAATTTATCCATTATCATATAGTGAATATTCTGCTGTGATTATAGTTAAAAATAGGGTTTAATTAGGGTAAACTTGTAGTTCATTGATTTATAGAAGAAATAGCTTTAATATAAATCACTGAAATTCATAAAAAATAATTTAACCATCACTCAAATTTATACATATTATATCCACATTTATAATAAAAATTACTTAGTCAATACTTATTTCGTCTAAAATGGCAACCGATTGGAAATGTGTGGTTAAACTAAAAGGTACATTTTTTCTTATTCTTAAGGATTCATGTATTTCACTCCCTCTCTTCTGAACTTTTAGTTTGCCACCATTTCCGTCACCCTCTTTTTTATATTTTTTGTTGCTCTCTATTCGCTCTAAAGCGATACAAAACACCTGCTCCCAAGGTCAAAATCGCATGAAAACTTTTTTAAAATACCTCACGGTATTTGTCGTACTGCTTTTGCTTGCAGTATTGATTTTTTTATTCCGTACAACTGCGTCTAAAAAAATTCAAACCTCAAATAATGAACCTGTTGTCGATGCCGTTTTAGTTGGTGGTGGCATTATGAGTGCGACTTTAGGCACTTATCTCACCGAACTGGAACCAAACTGGCAAATCCGCATGTACGAACGACTCGATCAAGTTGCTCAAGAAAGCTCGAATGGCTTTAACAATGCAGGCACAGGTCACTCTGGCTTTATGGAAATGAACTATACCTCTGAGAAAGACGGTAAGATGGACATTACCAAAGCGGTAAAAGTGGCTGAACAGTTTGAAGTTGCAAAACAATTCTGGTCTTACCAAGTTAAACAAGGCGTTTTAGGCGAACCAACAAGCTTTATTAACCCTGTTCCGCACATTGCTTTTGTCTGGGGCGACAACGTTAATTTCCTAGAAAAACGTTATGCAGCAATGGTTCAAAACCCAATGTTCTACGGCATGAAATTTTCAGAAAATCCTGCTGAAATTAAACAATGGGCGCCATTGGTCATGAATGGTCGTGATGCTTCGCAAAAAGTTGCAGCAACGCGTATGGACGTTGGTTCAGACGTCAACTATGGTTCAATTACCACACAATTGGTTAATCACCTGAATAAGCAATCCAACTTCAAATTAGAAACCTCAACAGAAGTCACGGGCATTAGCCAAAATGATGACAAAACTTGGACGGTTTCTTTCAAGAATTTGAAAACAGATGCCACCAACCATGTGAAAACGCGCTTCGTGTTTATTGGTGCGGGCGGTGCTGCAATTAAATTATTGCAGATGACTGATCTTCCCGAATCTAAGCAATATGCAGGTTTCCCTGTGGGTGGCGTGTTCTTGATGACCGACAACCCTAAAGTGACTGCTGGTCATACCGCTAAAGTGTATGGTCGTGCTGAACTCGGTGCTCCGCCAATGTCTGTTCCACATATTGATACGCGTTATATTGACGGTAAAAAATATGTGTTGTTTGGACCATTTGCGACTTATTCAAATAAGTTCTTGAAGCAAGGTTCTCAACTAGATTTAATAAAATCGACCACCAAAAACAATGTCTTACCAATGACCGCTGTCGGTCTGGAAAATCTGGACTTGGTGAAATATTTAGTGAGTCAGGTCATGATGACGAATGAAGATCGTTTTAATGAACTGAAAAAATACTATCCAGATGCAAAACCTGAAGATTGGCGTTTAAACCACGGCGGTCAACGTGTACAAATCATCAAAAAAGAAGATGGCAAACCAGCCAAACTTCAATTTGGTACAGAAATCTTCGCTTCTAAAGATGGTGCTGTAACGGCCCTACTTGGTGCATCACCTGGTGCTTCGACTTCACCCTACATCATGTTGAGTTTGCTTGAAAAAGCCTTCCCGCAACAAGTACAAGGTGAATGGAATCCGAAATTACATGAAATTGTAAAATCGTACCAACAAGAGTTAAGCACAAACCCTGTGTTACTTGACCAAGTACGTCAATACACCAGCCAAACTTTAGGACTGAAATATACTCCTATGGCGCAAGCAGCCAATGATTCAACAGCTGCTCTAAGCAAAGCGCAATAATTTCAGCTTTATCAGAGGGATGAACTACGGTTCATCCTTTTGTTTTTCATATTATTCCTATCTTTATTTATGTCTTTTCTCCACTCTGAAGCCTTTATTGCCTTCCGTTGTCGTGATTTCTCTTTGCTTAGCCTCAATCAACTTTGTTTGGTCCTTGCGGTGGTGATGCAGGAAGTCGCCATTGGTTTTGCACTTTATCAAATAACCCAAGATCCGCTCAGTTTAGGCTTCATTGCAGTCGTCGAACTGCTGCCTTTTATTGGCTTGTCATTTTTGGGCGGGCATTGGGCAGATCGATATAACCGTCAAAAGCTGCTGCAATGGAGCTTTAGTTTGAGTAGCAGCATTCCGCTGTTACTGATTGTGGTTTTTTATGCTTTCCAGACCCAACAGATTGAGCAAAACACGCTACTCTGCTTGGTTTATTTTCTTATTTTTTGCTTAGGCATTTTGCGCGGAATATACAGCCCTGCATTTAATTCAATACGCCCTTTTTTAATCGCTCGACAAGCAGAAAACAATGCCTCCACTTGGACCACTTCGATCTGGCAATTTGGGGCCATTGTTGCTCCGCTATGTGCTGGATTATTACTGAGCCATGTGGGACTTGTTGAAACGCTAGGTGTCGTCTTTCTGTTGAGTTGTATTGGCAGCCTTGCTGTTTGGCAATTGAGTCCACGTAGTTTTCCCATCTCGGTACACAACCAAGTTTTGCAAAGTTTAAAACATGCTTTTGGATTTATGCTGCAACAGCGCTTAATGTTTTGGAGCATGTTATTAGATCTTTTTACAGCCTTATTTTGTAGTGTCATCGTGCTGCTTCCGATCATCGCTCACGATGTACTGCATTTAGGCGCCGAAGGCTTAAGCTTACTAAGAGCAGCACCAGCTATCGGCACGGCTCTCATGATGTGTGTATTACTGCATTTTACGCCAACTCAAAATGCTTGGCGCAATATGTTACTTGCCAGTATAGGAATCGCAATCACGACATTTGTATTTGCCTTATCGACATCACTTTGGCTATGTATCGCCCTGCTTATGCTCATTGGCGCTTTGGACAGCATCAGTATGGTGATTCGCCAGAGTTTGTTACAGCAACTTCCTCCTCAAGACTTACATGGTCGTGTTGCGGCACTCAATGGCATATTGGTCACTACAGGCAATCAATTGGGTGCGTTAAACAGCAGTATGGCATCACGTTATTTTTCCATTACCCCTGCATTACTCATCGGAGGCAGTCTATGTTTAAGTCTGTGTCTTTTCAGCTTTTTTCGTACCCGAGATTTACTCAAAACACCATCAAGTTATGAGAAATATACAATACTTACAACAGAAAAATAGAAGCTTACACAGAATATGCCTATGCTTATTTCATGCGTAATGAGTTTAGATAAGGATTGATTTTTATGGCAAAAACAACCGAATTGACCCATCGACTTTATACGCTCATTTATTTTGTGATCATCTTTGTCATCTTGGCGTATTGTGTGCTGAACGCCATGTATACGGTGATTATTGGGGGCACCACTTTCTATCTCTTTGCCAGTTTTATACTGGTTCTACAGTGTATTTTTGCCTTGCGAACTTCGCTGGATAGTCGCATTTACGCCAGTTTAGGACTGGTATTGCTCATTGTAGGATTGTTATATACCCACGGGCTGGATTTTTTGAGTCATTTAAAAGCGATTGTTCTGATTCCAGCGCTCATGCTGACCCTATTTGGTCTTGATAGTTTATATAAATATCCAACTCGCTTGATGCTCTTGAAAATAGGACTCGTGATGGGGCTACTGCTGCTGGCTTATAGCCAATATTATGAGTTGGTTGAACTACAAAACTACTATAACTCGCTGCACAATGGTGAAACGTGGCAGCAATTTGGAGCGTTATAAATGATGATTTAAAAAAATTAAAGTCTTGATATATAAACTTTAAAAATAAAAGCAATAAACTTAAATAATATATTATAAAAAACCGCCCTGAGGCTGTTTTTAAATTAGTCTAAAATTGCAGACCAAAGCGAGTAAAAAGCTTGAATATCCGATTCAAGGAACTCATCACTTTCAGCATCATAAACAAAAGATTTTTCTTCTAATAAATATTCGCCATCTTGTTCAATCAAATATTTTTTTAAGAAAGTTTTAAAGTTATTTGCTCGATCAGGGAAAACTTGTTCTCCATCAAAAAAGATCATAACAACCTCTAACTTACTAGATCAGGTATGATTCTAAAAAATTTATTGAGGTTTATCAACATAAGATAATTTATTGATAAATACATCACTGTTTTTAAAGAAAAACAATTTTGTATCTTCCCACAATACCCCCCTTAATCTGCGAGAGAATGAGCAACCCTATCTGACTAAAGTCAAATAATTTTACATTTAATCAATTTATGTATCTTTATTTTCAAATAATGTGATTCATTTTGCATTTTATAAAATTCTATTTAAAATATAGAAAGGGATATTCCATGAGGTTCTATGCTATGAATTTCGATGTATTCTTTTCTGCTAAAGACCGTACAGAAGCAATTGATACCGCTAAACAAATGGTCTTTTTACCTGAAAATTGTTATTTCCTTGAAAATACAACACCAAGTATAAGTTTTTATCAAAATCATGATAATGAAATTTTCGCTAAAGTTATTGTTTCTTATCAAAATTGTGTGACAGAACTGATTACCGACAAACCCTTTACACTCAAGTTTCATGATAATGGTGTACATCAATTTTGGGAGTACGTTGATACTGGGACTAAAGAAACTTGGTTAATGTAATGTGACTTAAACAACAACATAGAACTATAAAATAAAAGGGAACTGTACTCATAGCAGTTTCCTTTTTTATGAGCCTATAGAAATTTTTCGTATATAGTATTTCTCTAAATAAGCGCAAATCAAGAAATTGTAGCTCTTCTATCTACCTACATCTTGCTTGACTCTGAATGCTCTTAGAAATTATAGACGACTACTCTAAGACTTAAATATCTTATATTGATTATGATAATAATTATCATTACAATTCATAAAAACATTCATCCCCTTTTCACTTGCATAACTTGGATGTTTGAAGTGGCAAAGGTTATATATGGATTCGAAGACGCCCAGAAACTCATGGTTCAGTGATCAATTTCACTTACACCAATCCACCTTGTTATCTTGGTTTAAGCACAAACTACAACATCACCATCAGTCCGAAGATTTAAGTCAGGAAGTCTTCTATCGCGCGTTAAAAAGCCAATATCAGTATGAAAAGATTAAAGAACCGCAAGCATGGTTTATGGGGATTGCTAAACATGTGATCATTGATTACTGGCGGCGGCAGCATATTGAGCGACTGTATTTAGAGGCATTGGCTCAACTTCCAGAAGAAGCCCACCCTTCCGTAGAACATGAGATGTGTATCCGCGAGACTTTATTGCAATTACATATCGTATTAGATCAATTACCCACGCGGACTGCGCAAGTCTTCTTACTGTCCCAGCTTGATGGTCTAACTTATAAAGAAATCAGTCAAAAATTTAACATTTCAGAAGCCACAGTAAAAAGAGAGATGAAACACGCCTTTTTAGCCTGCCTAATTCTCTCGTACCCATAAATGAGCACAGATTCATCATGCCCCCTTCTTTAAAAATCTCAGATGAGATACTCGATACTGCGGCAGACTGGATGGTTCTACTGCACTCTGGAGATATGTCCAATCAAGCACAGCTTGAATTTGAACAATGGAAAACCCAAAGCCCTGAACATGCTTTAGCCATACAACATCTGGAACAATTCACACAAGGTTTGAGCCAACTTCCAACGCAGATTCATCCCCAAACTTTGGTGGATTCTAATCAGAAATTTAAGACTGCTGTGAAACGGAACCTTATGCTGAGTCTTTCGGGTCTGGTGCTGTTAGGCAGTAGCTTGAGCCTATTGCCATGGGATAAGTGGCAATGCGATTTGCATACCCAAGTCGGGGAAATTCAAAATTTTAATCTAGATGATGGTTCTCAACTGGTTTTAGCCAGTGATAGTTATGTCGACATTGAATATACCGCGCACACGCGACGGATCAAACTGATCGAAGGTGAAATCTTTATTCGAACGGCAAAGGATATTGAGCATCGTCCTTTCTTAGTAAAAACCCAATCTGGTTTGGTTGAGGCACTCGGAACCGAATTTACAGTCCAGCAGGAGAAAAATAAATCTACCCACGTCGAGGTCTTTCAACATGCGGTGGCAATTCATCCCTATAAAAATGCCCAAGCGAAAATTCTTAAACAAGGGTTATCGGCAAATTTTAATAATCATGAGATTTCATCTTCGCAACCGCTCCAGAATCAACAACCCTATTGGACTCAACATTTGTTAGTCGTTGATAACTGGCCGCTAGACAAAGTCCTGAATGAACTTTATCGCTATCAACATGGTATTTACCATTTGGAGGATGACTTAAAGAAACTACCTGTTTCGGGCGTATTTTCACTAACCCACCCACACAACAGCATTGAAACACTGGCGTATACCCATGCTCTTGACCTGCAAAAATACGGTCCATACTTACTCAATATCAAAAAAATTCAAAAAAAATGAGCTGTTTTTCTGAGTAATTCGACTTAGAGAGAAATAGCTGCTCATATGAGAAAAATACATGAAGGACAATCAGGTTAAAAACACGTTAGCAATTGCTATACGTGCAGTGTTATTGGGGATTCCATTGATGGCGGGTAGCCTTGCCAGTACCGCTGTTTATGCTGTGACGACCTATCCAGTCAATATCACCCAACTCCCTTTGGATGAAGCACTTAAACAACTTGCGATTCAAACGGGAACCACCATTAGTTATGACGCCATAACCCTTTCTAATTTGCAGGGTAAAGCCCTCAAAGGAAATTACGCAGTCGATCAGGCATTGACAACTTTATTAC
Organism: Acinetobacter sp. NigerLNRRAM0016; assembly: GCF_054112845.1. Classification (NCBI taxonomy): domain Bacteria; kingdom Pseudomonadati; phylum Pseudomonadota; class Gammaproteobacteria; order Moraxellales; family Moraxellaceae; genus Acinetobacter; species Acinetobacter sp. NigerLNRRAM0016. The sequence goes on along the minus strand of NZ_JBSYVT010000026.1, from coordinate 25,897 downwards.
AGCCTCATGCACTGGTGGCAGTTCAAGTGACCAACGGTGGCTATAGCATTCAAGCCAATCCGCAAACACCGAAAGAAACCCGCATTATAAAATTAGAGACAATCCAAACCCAAGCGCACTCAACCAATAGTTTAAGTCAGGCTCAAATGCTTGAGGATGCAAACACTACCCATCTGCCGACCATTGCATTGAAAGCGCAATCCAACACCCTTATCACTGAAAATTCAGGAACCTATAAGGCTGAAGCGAGTACAGCCGCAACGGGTTTAGCCTTATCGATAAAACAGACACCTCAATTGGTCAGCGTCATTACCCGTCAGCAAATGGAGGATCAGCATCTAACACAATTGACGGATGTTGTGTCACAGGCGGCAGGTTTAAGCATTAATCAGAGTGGTAATATTGGCAGTGACAACTCCCCCATTTATGCGCGAGGACAAGCTGTAGACAGTTACTTGCTGGATGGCGTCAAACTTCTTAGTTCTTATTCCAGTATTTTCCAAAGCCAAGATACCGCCCTGTTTGACCGTGTTGAAATTGTCCGCGGTGCAAATGGATTAATGACGGGTGCGGGAACAGCAAGTGCCAGTATTAATATGGTCCGCAAAAAACCATTACAAGATTTCAAAGCCTCCGTCAGTAGCAGCCTAGGCTCATGGGATACTTATCGTGCAGACGTAGATGTGTCCTCTCCACTAAATGATGCAGGTACGGTGCGTGGTCGAGCAGTACTGGCATATCAAACGGGGGATTCCTATATTGATCGCTACAGTGAAGATCGTGAAATTGCCTATGGCGTGATAGAGGCTGACATAAGCCCAAATACCAAAGCTAGCTTTGGTGCTAGTTTTCAACAAATTGATATTACTGGCATTGCCCGCGGTGGTCTGCCCTCCTTTTATAGTGATGGCAGCTTGATAGATTGGTCACGCTCAGATTCTGCTGCGGCTAGTTGGACTTATTCTGACCGCACCACCACTGCCTACTTTGCCGATATTGAACACCACTTGAATGATCGCTGGACCCTTAAAGGTACAATTTCTCGAACCGAAACCGCTTCAGATGAAGTGGTTGGATATACCTATTCCCGCTCAGGCATAGATAAAGTTACAGGTGCTGGTGCAATGCTGTATGCAACACGCTGGGATTATAAACCTATCCAAAACTTGTTTAACCTCACCCTAAACGGAAGTTTTGATCTGTTTAATCAAACCCATGACGTATTCTTGGGCACCACCTATACCAAAAGTGAAAATAAGCGACCAACCTATTCGGGATGGAATAATGCTTATACATGGGATAGCGATTTGGACAACATTTTTACTTGGGATGGCACCACACCAAATCGCCCTGAAACCATGATTGATGGCTGGTATAGCAATGATGAAACCAGCCAATCTGTATTTGGTGCAATTCGCCTTAAACTTACCGATCCGCTTGCAATTATTTTAGGGACACGTGTCGAAAACTGGGAACGCATAGACGGCGACTATTCTTCATCTGACCAAACCACCACCTACGCGAAACGTCAAGAAAATGGAGAAGTCATTCCCTACTTCGGTATTACCTATGATTTTAATGAGCACTGGACAGGATATGCAAGTTATACCAATATTTTCTCCCCCCAAGACAAGAAAACCAGTGCTGGAGGATATATTGAGCCTTTAGTCGGAAATAGTACTGAGCTTGGCATTAAGGCAGACTTTTTTGATCACCAATTGAATTTTGGAGCTGCGATTTATCAAACCCAAGAAGACAATAAAGCCATCGCAATCACCAATGTTTATGCCCCTGATGGATCTCAAGCCTACCGCACAGAATCTGGCACTGAAAGTCGTGGGTTTGAATTGGAAACCACAGGTAAATTGACTGATGTGTGGTTAGTGTCAGCCAGTTTTACTCGTAATCTATCTGAAGATAATCAGGGAAATAATCTCAACAGTAATATTCCCAACAATACTGCCAAATTATTTAGCACTTATACTCTGCCTTATCTCAATGAAGCCCTAACCCTTGGTTGTGGTCTGCGTTGGCAAAGCGATATTTACTCGGACAATGCCGGACCTACCAAAGTGAAGTTTACACAGGACAGTTATGCTATCGTAGACTTAATGGCACGCTATAAAGTGAATGAAAATTTATTGCTGAACTTTAAATTAAATAATCTGTTTAATGAGAAATATCACCTATCGACCACCAATAGCTATTATGGAGCACCGACCAACTTTAATGTGGGCGTTCGCTATCAATGGTAGGTATTCATCATTTTGAAATGAGATGACTGAGTCAAATTAAACTCAAATGCTCTATGGAATAAATTGGATAGGTCTATTCTGTAGAGCTTTGTAATATTGATCTAAGCGATTCGCAATAAGAATAAAGCGGTTTTCTTGACTATTTCCTTATCAGAAAATATATCTAAGCCCCCTCAACACGGATATAAAATCCACTAAGTCGCTTCGTTAATTGAATGCAATGGTTTGTACTTTTGAATTAATAGACTGTACACCTAACATATCAGCATGTACTTCAACTATACGATCCTCTACTTTACTAGTAGATCATGTTGGATATTTCGATTGTGTAAGTTTTTTTCTTAAGTGCTTTATTACCAACCGCTTTATACAACTGAGCAATTTTTTTTCGATGCATTTTTGATTATCAAGGATGAGATCTAAGAGTATCTTAAGTGTTGTATCGAACATCTTCTTGTCGTTAGCTGGCTCTGATGCTGCGTAATCTGCAGTTTTACACCAGATGTTTTGTTTTACGTAGTCGCAATAAAAAGCCCCTTCGTTATGAATAGGGCTAATATGCTGGGTATTTAGTTCAGATTTGTTGAGTATAAATAGTTTGGTTATGCAAGTTTATACATTTCCTTGTATATTTTTTGCTGCTCTAGGAATTTCTGATATGCCATTTGCACTATATGAGGCACTTTTAAGGTGAGAAATTCATTGGTTACTGGAATATCAACGCTAGGATTTACATAGGTTAGATGCGGCTCAATCGTTTTAAATTTTTTAATTATTTCCAACTTATTGTCTATAGCATATTGAATATCTTCTTTCCTAAAAAATGAAGCTTTAAAGCGAGGATCCTCAACAATAACAATATCTAAACCCCAATAATTAACAGGGTTATTCTGAGCATCTCTAATTAAAGGGTGATGAACAGCTAACGCCCATTGTGACAAACTTCTTAATTCATTTGGGTTCAAAAACATTAGTTCAGCATTTTCTAAATATTTATCACTATAGGCGATAATTTTATCTGCAAGCGGATGATGACTCATTTTCATTAACTCCATTTAAATTATTAATTTTTTTCCATTTATAATCAAAATATGAGGTTAAGCCATACCAAATTAGCAAATATACAAGCAAAGTTGCATCCCGATTTTTGGGTAAATTCTATTCAATTTATTACCAATAATCTGTTAAATCACCTACCAACAAGCAGAATCAGACAGCCCCCAAATAAGGCAAATCATTCCCCATAACTCAATCATTGCATCACGATTGTCATAAATAGGTATACCGCCATTGCCACAAGATCATAAAAATCACGATCACGGCTAGACGAGTTGAAGTGAATGAAATTTTAAGGAAACACGATGAATAAAGTTAAATTAAAGCTTGAAGAATACTGATCTCAATTAATTGCTTCGGATATTAGTTTGGTCAACTCGATTGATGTCGCGACCATCCTTGGTTTGAAAACAAATACTCTGTGTATGTGCAAGTTGAGGAAAAGGCGATTTGAAACCTGTGATGACAGGCAATCGCGAAAAATGGTGACTGACGGACATTCGCAATTTAGTGGGTGTATAAAGCCGACAGATAAAATCAATAATCTCAAACCTCCAAATGGAGGTTTTTTATTGCCCATATATCTCAGCCACCGACATTCTCGTCTTTATTAGAAATATTTTGAGTGCTTACATGGATTCTAAAAACAAAAAAGCACTTAGGATTAGTGCACCTAAGTGGTTGTTTTATTTGGTGGGCCCACCCAGACTCGAACTGGGGACCAACGGATTATGAGTCCGCTGCTCTAACCGACTGAGCTATAGGCCCAAATATAAGTTAATGAAATTAAATCAATAACTTGAAGACTGAGCAATACTAGCGATGTTTAATTAAATAAGCAAGTTTTTTGCGGCAGTTGTTTAAATATCTGCTATCTACTTATTTAATAATCGTGAAGTATTTACTACGTTAGCGATTTTAGCGATGTCATAAAAAAGAGTAAAGCGAACATAGACATTTTTTGACCAAACCGAATCAGAATCATCGACTTATTTTTTAGATGATTTTCTTTACAGTCAGCTTTTTTTACTGTTTAGAATAATATGAAGGTTTTATATGCCAAACCCTACTGAAAAAATCAATTCAATCATCAATCTAGTACAGCAGGGCTTGGATCAGATCGAACGAATTACCAGCCTAACTGCTTGTTCAAAGTCGCAGAATCGTAGTAGTCGCCTTGGTAAACAATTTTGTCATTTTTAACACGAACAAAACTGACACCTTCAAAGTTAATAGGCTTGTTTGTTGCAGGTGTATCTTGACTCCATGCACCAGTATTATCCCCAGTAAAGCGCCATTGGAAAGAAATACCATCTTTACTCTCAATTGGCATACTGGTCATTTCCCACTTTAAATTAGGTACAGCATTAATAAATACACTGATCACGTTATCTCGTGCTGCCTCTTGTCCTTTTTGAGGTGTACCTACAGCAGCATCATAAAATACGCCATCTTTAGCAAAATAAGAGGCTGCTTGGTTAGGATTATGTTGATTCCATGCTTTCATATAAGATTCAACCACCTGTTTCGGAGGTACAGCAGCATGTGCAACTGTTACACCTGCCATTACAGGAACTAAAACCAGTGCTTGTAAAATATTTTTCATGTGTCTTCCCTTTTAGAAAAAATATACAAATTGCATGATGATCCCAAATTCATCATGCTAAAAATTAGTCTTCGTATGCACTCATCACGTGTTTAACGCGGGTGTATTCTTCAAATCCGTAGCTAGATAAGTCTTTGCCGTAACCCGACTTTTTAAATCCACCATGTGGCATTTCCGCAGTGAGTGGAATGTGCGCATTGACCCACACCGTACCAAAATCCAAATCACGGCTGAAACGCATGCTGCGACCATGGTCATTTGTCCAAACGCTGGACGCCAGACCAAATTCAACATCATTGGCTTTGTCTAAGGCATCTTCCTCATCTTTAAAAGTTTGGATGGTCACAATCGGTCCAAAAATTTCATTTTGAATGGCTTCATCGTGTTGTTCTAAACCACAGATGATGGTTGGTTCAAAATAGTAGCCCACGTATTGCGTCACTTGTTTTCCACCCGTCACAATTTTGGCATGTGCAGGTAAACGATCTAAAAAGCCTTGAATGTGAACTAACTGTCTTTGGTTGTTTAAAGCACCATACAAAGCGGTTTCATCATCAGGTAAACCGCAGTGGATTTTTTTGGTTTTTTCCAGCATTTTTTCCATAAACGCTTCATAAATGCTTTCTTGAACCAATACACGTGCAGCAGCAGTACAGTCTTGTCCTGCATTAAAGAAGCCCGCAACAGAAATTGCATCTGTGGCTTTTTCAAGATCCGCATCTTCAAACACCAGTACTGGTGCTTTACCACCGAGTTCCAAATGTGCCTTTGCTAAGTTGCTTGCAGCAGAGGCTGCTACTTGGAGTCCTGCACGCACTGAGCCTGTAATTGAGACCATTGCAGGAACAGGATGTGACACCACTTTTGAGCCTGCATCTGCCAGACCTAAAATGACATTGATCGCACCTTTCGGAAAAAACGGGGCTGCAATTTCTGCCAGAAGCAAGGTACTGTTTGGTGTTGTATCACTTGGTTTGAGAACCACCGTATTGCCAGCAGCTAAAGCAGGCGCAATTTTCCAAACCGCCATCATTAATGGATAGTTCCACGGTGCAACTTGCCCAACCACGCCAATCGGCTCACGTCGAATACTGGAAGTAAAGCCTTCTAAGTATTCACCTGTCGATTTACCTTCTAGGCAGCGCGCAGCACCTGCAAAAAAACGAATGTGGTCTGCCGAAGTTTTAATTTCTTCAGCGGCAATCATATGTTTAAGCTGACCCGTTTCTAAACTTTGTACATCAACCAGCTGGTCTGCATGGGTTTCTAGCGCATCTGCGAAAGCCAATAATGCTTTTTGACGCATAGATGGAGTTGAACGTCTCCAGACTTTAAATGCAGCTTTTGCACAATCATATGCATAATCAACATCTTGTTGGGTTGCATTTGGAGATTGAGCATAAATCTGACCATTAACAGGACTAATTAAATCAAAGAATTCGATCCCTGTTGTTTGAATAAATTCACCGTTAATAAAATGTTTTAATTGTTTAACGTGCATTTGAACAGATCCATTCGCCTGTCCTAAATTTTCACCAATATGAAGGTCTGTCATGCAATTTCCTTATTCCGCAATTCAATAAAATATCTTTCTATTCACCACAACTGCTTATGTATTATTTCTATTTTTTCTTGTCAAGGAAAAATATTTTCACATATCTATTGAAATACAATATATATTTCCATTATTATATGTACATATTTTAAATATTATCATCGCTTTTTTGATGATTAAATAACAATTAAATTATTGAAAAATATAAAAATAAATAAATTAAATTCCAAAAATTACATCTATACAAATATGTACAGTTATTTTTCTTAATTTTCACAAAAAAAGATATTTTTTCCCAAATTTGCTCCTTGTCAAATTGCCAAATTGGCTCTCGTTTGCCTTTCCGAAAACCGACAAATTAAGTCCTGTAAATACCTTGCGGTTTGAAAAAATTTTCCCTCTACAGGTAATTTTTGAATCAAAACCGCAAATAAGAAATATCTTTTAAAACCAAAAAATCAATCTAAGCAGTTGATTAGGATGATTTTCTTAAGTTTCTTCTATCTTTATAGAAACTTTTTACAGCCAGATGAATCGATACCCCAAACAGGATTGGGCGTATTTAAAAATACAGATGTATTGAACTTTTTTGCAGAATAAGGAAATTGCATGACAGACCTTCCTATCGGTGAAAATATAGGACAATCGGAAAGTTCCGACACAGTCCAATCTTCACAATTTGAACGATCAATCGGATTAATCTCAAATTTCTCACTTGGTTTTACTTATTTATCGCCATTAACGGCAGTGTATTCATTATTTGCACTTGCAATTACTCTTGCAGGTCCGCCATCTATCTGGTGGATTATGATTGCTGCTTTTGGACAACTTTTGGTGGCTATTGTGTTTGGTGAAACCGCCTCACAGTATCCAATCACAGGCGGTCTGTATCCTTGGGCGCGTCGTCTGTGGGGCAGAAAATACGCATGGATGGCGGCGTGGATTTACCTTTGGGCTTTAGTCGTTACCGTCACTTCTATTGCGGAATATAGCGCTGGTTTTGTGGCATCGTTATTTAGCTACGAAGCTAACGCCATGAACAGCTTATTGACCACCATCGTATTGCTCATTTTATGTATGGTGGTAAATATGTCGGGCACCAAGAACCTTGCACGCGTTGCGCGTATTGGTTTCTGGTGTAAGATCGTAAGTGTAATTGCACTGGGCATCTACTTATTGATTTTCCACCGTGCTCAACCCTTCTCGATCGTGTTCGATACAATGGGTGTATTGGCGCAGAATGGTTCTTATACCACGGTATTCTTCTCTGCATCCCTACTGGGTTTATTCATGTTCTTCGGTTTTGAAGCCTGCGGTAACGTGGCTGAAGAAGTCAAAAATCCAAGTCGTCAGATTCCTGTTGCCATGATTTTAAGTATTGTGTTTGGTTGCATTTCGGCAATGGTGTCTGTATTGGGTTATTTACTTGCATCACCTAACTTACAAGCCATTGTAAATGGTCAAGTGACTGATCCAATTCCATTTATTTTACGTGATGCCTTGGGAACCCATGGCGCGAATATCTTCATTGTAATTGCAATTATTGCGATGTTGTCTTGCATCTTGTCTTTACAAGCAGCACTCAGCCGTCTGTTGTTCTCATTTGCACGTGACCAAATGCTTCCGGGTAATCAATGGATTGCTAAATTATCCAAGCAAAATGTACCTGATAACGCGATGATTTTAAGCTGCTTATTGCCTTTAATTTTCTGTGTTGTGGTTTATTTCTCCCCAGATAACTTAGCGCGTATTACGGCCTTTGCGGTCATTGGTATTTATGTTTCTTTCCAAATGGTGGTCTTTGCTGCACTCAAAAATCGCTTAAAAGGCTGGAAACCTGCGGGTGAATGGAGTGTGGGTGCGTGGGGCTTACCGATTAATGCACTGGCATTGATTTACGGTGTTGGCGCAATTTTCCTTCTTGCACAACCCGCAGATGCAGCATCCTTCTTTGACAGTTGGATTGTACTCATTGGCTTGGCTGTGGTGATTGGTAGTGGTTTGCTTTATATGTTCATTGCGAAACCCTATGGCAAATCTCAAGCACCTGAAAATGATGCATTGTCTTATGCCGCTGAACTTCGTCAAAAGCGCAATTCAGTCTAATCAACTCTGAACATCAGCTTAACGATCACGTCCCAACCTAACCCTAGAATGTACCATCTACCAAAAAAATGATCAGTACATTCTAGAGTTAAGCCTGATGATCACAATCACGCGTGAAATGGCTAAATTAACGCATATCAGTGTCATGCCACTCAAATGATCCTGATACCGATCTAAAGCCATTTATGTCATGGATGACGAATCTGAATAGATTCATAAATTGCAGGTTATAAGAAATGGACAATCACAACCTTAATGTTCGTAAACTCACCTTATGGCAAGTCATTATTGTCGGGATTGCATATATGACGCCCATGACCGTGTTCGACACTTTTGGCATTGTATCGGATGTCACCAGTGGTCGTGTTCCCCTTGCCTATATCTTTGCACTGGTGGCCATGTTACTGACGGCATTTAGTTATGCCCGCCTCAGTCAGCAAACAGAGCGTCCTAGTTCAGCCTATACCTATACCGCAGAAAGCTGTGGTACTGCGGCAGGTTTCTTTGTGGGTTGGTGTTCATTACTCGATTACATCTTATTGCCATTAATCAATGCCTTATTGGCTGGCATCTACTTGAATGCACTCATGCCCGCCATTCCTTATGCCGTCTGGGTGTTTATTGCAGCGGGATTAGTGACATTGGTAAATTGTTTTAGAATTCATATTCTTGCCAATCTTTCCTTGCTGTTCGTGTTCGTGCCTTTAATCATGTTGGTAATCTTTATCTATCTGGTGATTCATGGCATTAGCAGCAATGGCTATGAACATGTTCTGACCTTAACCCCATTATTTAATGGCGATAGCAGCATTGTTCCTTTAATTACAGGTGCCTCAATTCTGTGCTTCTCCTTTTTAGGTTTTGATGCAGTCACCACCTTATCTCATGAAACCCACAACCCAAAAAAAACCATTCCGCGTGCAGTCATGCTGACAACTTTAATTGGCGGCGTAATCTTCATTTCTGCCTCATGGTTTATTCAATTGTATTTCCCAGACAATTCAAGATTTAAAGACCCAGAAGCGGCATTACCTGAAATTGCCTTGTATGTCGGTGGCGCATTATTCCAAGCGGTTTTCCTTGTGGGACAAATCATGAATACCGCGGCATCGGGTTTGGCTTCACATGCCAGTACTGCCCGCCTGATTCACATCATGGGACGTGATGGCATTTTTCATAAAGGCATTTTCGGTGCATTCAACCATAAATTAGGCACGCCTTTATATTCAGTGCTGACCATCGGTTTAATTTCGATGACTGCCATGTTTTTAGATTTATCGACTGTGGTGAACCTGATTAGTTTCGGCGCTTTGATTGCCTTTACTGCGGTGAATTTCTCGGTGTTTATGAAGTTTTATGTACAAGACAAACAACGTGCGGGATTCAAATATTTCGCCTTGAATCTGTGCTTACCCTTCTTATCCGTCTTATCGATTGTCGCGATGTGGGTCAATTTAGAATCCAGCGCCTTACATTTTGGCGGTGCTTGGCTGGCTTTAGGGATCGTACTGTTTATTTATAAGAAACTGCGTAAACAAAGCATCGTCCTGAGCAATGCTTAAAAAAGATGAATAAAATGAATAGAGAGTTAAATATGTCAATCAATGTCACAAAACCGAAATTACTCCAAGATGTTGCCTTTAAAGCCAGTCACTATCAACAGACAGGTAAGGAATGGAACTGGATTGCTCCTACACATGGACAGTTTGATCACCCTGCCAATTATTATGAAAGCTCCTTGCAAGACTGGAACACCTTCCCCGCGCTCAATAACGATATTGAATGTGATGTCGTGGTCATTGGCGGTGGATTATTAGGATCCTCTGCGGCACTACATTTGTCAGAACAAGGCATTGAAACGGTTTTGGTCGAAAAAAACCGGATCGGCAGTGCTGCTTCAGGACGTAATGGTGGACAGCTCACTCTGGGCTTGGCACGTTGGGAAGCCGAAACCATGGCTGAACACTTTAGCTTTGAAGATGCCAAAAAGTTATGGCATTTCACTTCTACTGAAGCCATGTCTTTAATTGACAACATTAGCGAAAAATATGACCTAGATTTACAGCGTAAACGCGGGCATATCACCGCTGCGGTACACTCAGGGCATTTGGATGCTTTACGTGACGGCATGCAGGCGCGTGAATATTTAGAAGACAAAAATACTGCAATGTTGTGTCAGGATGAATTACGTGAGCACATTCAATCCTCAAATTATTTTGGTGGCTTGTTGGATCACTTAGGTGGACATATTCATCCCTTAGCCCTAACCCGTGGTTTGGCTTATGGTTTTTGCCAAAATGACGGAAAAATCTATGAACAAACAGAGGTCATTTCTATACAAGAACATGCCGATGGGGTTTATGTCAGTACTGCCAATGGTGTGATTAAGGCACGTAAAAGTGTGGTGATGGCGGTGCATCACGCTTCGTTTAAGTTATTAGAACAACGTAGCCAAACCACCATTCCTTTCTATACTTATGTGTGTACCACCGCACCATTAGAAGTGGATTTAAAAGAATTACTGCCAACCGATATGCCTGTGTATGACACCCAGTTCCAGATTGATTATTACCGTGGTGTATCTCAAAACCGTTTACTGTTTGGCGGCGAAGGTACAGGTTCATGTTGGGGTGCGGAACAAACCCATGACTATTTGCTCGGGCGAATCCAGCATGTATTCCCGCAACTAAAACACGTCAAAATTGATTTTGTCTGGAGCGGCACTACAGATTTAACCGTAAATGGAGCGACAGACTGCCGTAAGTTTGGAGATAAATATTCGATCTATTCGGTGCAAGGCTGGAGTGGTCATGGCGTCGCGCAAACTGTCCGCATTGGGAAAGCCATTGCCGATGATTTCTGTGGTCGTTCAGATGATTTTGACATGCTCACCAAAATCCAGCATATCAATATTCCGATGGGTCGTGCACTCGCTCCGATTGTGATTCCAATTGCCAAGAGTATGTACGGCATTGGCGCGATGATTAATCCTGGGAAAATGGTGTCGTTCTAAAGCTTGCTTCCGCCCTATTGATGGCTGCCTTTGTGCAGCCTTTTTTAGTTTGATTGTTAGACTATTCTTTCGCTTTACAGCTTTTACGCTTGAGATGGATCACCGTGAAAAAGACTGAAATGGTAACCTGCTCAAATATTTTTTATGTGCTGAACAGTCGGTCGATGCCTTAACATCAATACAAAAGCACCCATTTTATTGGAAGAATAAATTCGAAAAGGATTGAAGTAATGAAAAGAGTTTAGCGAATAGAAATACAACAATCAAATAATTAAGACTATGATTTAATGCCTTTTTTCTTACGGGAGTCTAGATAAAATTCGATTAATGACCAAATCACAATGAGCAAGAAAAAGAATAATACCAAGAGAAAAGCTGAAACATACGTCATATTGTTCAATCCTAAACTTACTTGGGTAAAACGACCGATAGGCAATGAAACTCCATTTCATCTACGACAAAAGTCTAATACGGTTTAGGAGCGATGAATAGTGATTTTTTTCAATTAACTGATACTTTTTTTCAATAAATTCAGAGCTAAAAGCGATTAATCCAGCGAATTCAAACGCTTTTACGCGAATCCATCACAAAACAAAATTTCAAAAAATATACATCCATATTTTATTATTTGAATTACGGCATTCCAGCCATTGACCTTATTTTAAAATAAGAAGACATTAGCAGGCTTGATTAACCCCATAACATTTAAATTTGCTATGTTAAAAAAAATGATTGGTGAGTCCGCATTTAAACTTGCGGGTTGGCAATATCACGTAGAACCCAATACGCTCGAAAACAAACAGGTGATTGTTGGCTTTGAACACACCTCAATGATGGATGCCGTTTTGTCTATCGCCTTGTTTCAGATTTACGATATTAAAATCCATACACTCATCAAGAAAGAACTGTTCAAAGGACCGATGAAACCGCTGCTGGAAGCTTTAGGTGGTATCGCAGTAGATCGCAAATCCAATCAGGATATTGTGGGACAAATGGTTGACCTATTTGCTTCGCATGAAAAGTTCAATCTGGTGATTGCTCCTGAAGCAACGCGTGCCAAAAATGGTGAAGCACGTCGACCGATCCGCACTGGCTTTTGGCATATTGCCAAAGCAGCGAATGTGCCGATTGTCCTGATGTATGCCAATTCTCAAACCAAACAAGGTGGTATTTTTGGCAAAATTTACCCAACAGAACTGCACCACGACCTTGCCCTGATGCAAAAGCTGTATAAGGAAAATGTCGGTCTGGACATCGTCATTCCTGAACCCAAATAGTTGCTGCTAATTGTATAAAAACTCAAACTTAAGCCCTTTCTCACAAAAAAGGGCTTATGGTAGAATCTGCACAATTTGATTTGGCATACAGCCAATCTACAAGGAGCATATTTCGCATGGCGGGTCATTCCAAGTGGGCTAATACTAAGCATCGTAAAGCAAAACAAGATGCGAGCCGCGCTAAAGTATTCACAAAATTCATTCGTGAAATCGTTACAGCTGCCCGTTTAGGCGGTGGTGATGTTGCGTCTAACCCTCGTTTACGAGCTGTCGTTGAGAAAGCATTAGTCGCAAATATGACGCGTGATACGATCAACCGTGCAATTCAGCGCGGTGTTGGTGGTGAAGAAAATACAGATTTAAAAGAAGTCACTTACGAAGGTTATGGCGTTGGTGGTGTGGCTGTTATTGTTGAAACCATGACAGACAACTTAAACCGTACTGTGCCAGATGTTCGCCATTGTTTTTCTAAAACAGATGGAAACTTGGGTACTGCGGGTTCAGTAGCGTATATGTTTACTAAACGCGGTGAGATTACTTTTGAAGATGTATCTTTAGAAGACAAAATCATGGACGTGGCTTTAGAAGCTGGCGCTGAAGATATTGAAGTGGCTGAAGATGAAATTTTAGTCATCACAACCCCTGAGTCTTTTGGTGAAGTTCAAGATGCGCTCACAGCAGCAGGTTTAAAATCTGACAATGCTGAAGTGGTGATGAACCCTTCAACGAAAGCATTGATTACTGATGTAGATCAAGCGAAAAAAATCGTGAAAATGATTGATATGTTTGAAGATTTGGATGACGTGCAAAACGTTTATACCAATGTTGAATTCACCGATGAAGTTTTAGCTCAACTCGATGCTTAAACCCGTCAACATAAAAAACGCGCAATTTGCGCGTTTTTTATTGTTTAAAAATACAGATACTTGTTCTGCAATACCGACTAAAATCAAACTTTATTTAATAAGCCACGACAGTTAAAGACGTCATATTCCTTAATCACGAAACTGGAATGTAGCGCCACCACATGCTCAATCTTACCAATCCGATTCAGCAAAATCTGACTGTAGTTCTCCATATCCCGTGCAATCACTTCGACAATAAAATCTGCCGACTGCCCTGTCACTAAAAAGGCATTAATCACTTCTGGAATGCTTTCCAACTCTTCTAAAAATTTAGAGAAGGTATCGCTATCATGCTTGCTTAAAGACACTTGCAGTAATACATGCAAGCTAAAACCGAGTTTTTGATAATTAATATCGCGACGCACATTGGTCATGACATTGGTGTCAATCAAATGCTTAATACGGCGATGCACAGAGCTCACGGAAAGATTGATTCGCTCTGACAATTCATTCAGATTCACATCTTCATGGGTTAGAATTTCCAGAATTTGTTTATCAAAGCGGTCTAATTCCATTACTGGCTCCAAATTAAAAAATTGAGTGCAGACAACAACTCAGGTATGAATTAATTGAGTTTCTCAAGATCTCTGCTCAACATCTGAAAATGATTATTTCGCTTATTCCGTTAAAAAGAAAGTCATTGTGCGACTTATTTTTAGCAAATGCGGAATTTATAGAAATTTAATGAAATAAATGCACATTTTTCTAAACTAGATTTCATTCTTGAAGCAGTTCTGCGAGTTTATTTTCACTTCATTTATGAAGAAATGAATTACATACCACGCCAGTCAACGCGTGCATTGCGTTCCGTCTGATAAACACGTTGTACATACTGCCCCAAAGGCAAGTCTAAAAATTGCTGCTTAAAGGCATAAAACTCTTCAGAACTTCCAGAAATATAATCTTCTTCACGCTCCCACGGCGTGCCTGCAATTTCCAGAAGTGGTGCCAGCATTGAACACACTGAAATATCTGCCAGTCCCAAACGCTCACCGACAAAATAGCGTCCACCATTTTCGAGTAATTTCTGATTCAATACAGCAATCAGTTGCTCCATTTGATGTTTGGAATATTCGACTTTTTCAGCATCCAACTGATAACTTTTCGACACCAGTGTTCTTAAAATCGGTTTAGAAAACTTTTCAAATTGACGCAAATAGCCTTTTTCACCAATCATGATGTCTAAGGTTTCATCGCTTTCAGACAGGCTCTGTGCCAAGCCCCAACGGCGCACATGCAAACCCAGCTCCGATGCCAAGGCATTTATTTCTAAGGCCATTTCTCTTAAATGTGGGTCTGCTCTTAATAAGGCATGTTCAGGATAGGTCTGGTCTAAATACAGCGCAATTTGGGTGGAGTCTGCAATCCAATACTCGTTGTCTTTTAATATCGGCAGTTTGTTCTGCCCTGTTTTGAGTTGGGCAAAGGCTCGATGCACACCTGGAATTAAATTCTGTGCCACATAGTCCAGTTGTTTATGATCGAGTAACCAGCGAGCTTTCTCACAATAATGAGATAAAGGGAACTGGTATAAAATTCGCATAAACACTCCAAAAGATGCTGGGACATTGATTTATCTAGAAAACCAACGCTTTCAGTCTGTTACTTTAGTCAGTCAAGCCCAGAAAAACAATGTACTTTTTATCCCAAAATAAACACCTGCTGTTCTTGCACAGTTATACATTTTTATGCCTTGATTATCTTTAAACTTGATAATCCTCAATTTTTTAAAATTACAGCAAATTAAAATAATATATTTACCTTATAAATCATGAGTTTAATTTATCTGATTTTATTCAAACCTTTCCATTTAAAGTTTTAAACATCGTTTTTCATAAGTACAGAAAAATCAATCATTTAATTTTGTAAGGCTCGACACTTAAAGTTTGGAGATTGCTTTAAAGGTGTCACCATGGCTTATCTCAATTCAAAAAATATACAGATCATCGAAAATGATCAGGATGCAATTAATGCAGCGTATCAAGTTGCAGACTTTGCCCTCGAAGGTCGCAATCATCGCGATCAAACGCGAACCTTGCCTTTTGCCGAAATAGAACAATTTAGCCAAAAAGGTTTGGGCGGTTTAAGAATTCCAAAACAATACGGCGGAGCGTATGTCTCCAATAAAACACTGGCACGCGTATTCCGCATTCTGAATAAAGCTGACTCCAGTGTCGGGCAAGTTCCGCAGAATCAAATTAGCCTGCTGTATTTAATTGACCTGATGGGCACCGAGGCGCAAAAGCAGTTTATCTTTCAGCAAATTTTAGATGGTAAACGACTCGCCAATGGTGGACCCGAACGCCACACCAAAGACTCGAAAACACTGAATACCATTTTGAGTACTGAAAATGGCCACCACTATCTACAAGGTGAAAAATTCTACTCAACGGGAAGTAGTTTCGCAGATTGGTTAGCCATTAAAGCCATTCATCCCGAAGGTCATGTGGTGCTGGTATTGGTAGATCGTGAAGCTCAAGGCGTTGAGGTGATAAATGACTGGGATGGTTTTGGACAGCGTACTACATCTAGCGGCTCAGTCCGTCTGACACAGGTGGAAATCGATCCCTTTCTGATTTTTGATGAACGCATTTTAACGGATGCTCCAACCTATCGCGGGGCGTATTCACAACTTTTACAAGCCGCAATTGATGTCGGCATTGCGGAAGCTGCTTTTGAAGATACGCTGGCAACCGTCAAAAAAGCGCGCCCGATTGTCGATGCGCAAGTGGAAAAAGC
This sequence comes from Acinetobacter sp. NigerLNRRAM0016, assembly GCF_054112845.1. Taxonomy (NCBI): domain Bacteria; kingdom Pseudomonadati; phylum Pseudomonadota; class Gammaproteobacteria; order Moraxellales; family Moraxellaceae; genus Acinetobacter; species Acinetobacter sp. NigerLNRRAM0016. The sequence goes on along the minus strand of NZ_JBSYVT010000026.1, from coordinate 9,385 downwards.
CAGCTTCGAACATTACACCTTACAAGAAATCGGCAAACTACAAATTCAGCTTGAAGCTGCCATTTTACTGCTGGATGAAGCCGCAGAATATCTGGATGAGCTAGATCAGCTCGATGCTGTGACGGATGAGCAAGCCGCACGCGCCTCTATTTTAGTCGCTGAAGCCAAAATCTATGCCAATGATGCTGCCCTCAATATTTCCGAAAAACTCCTCGAATTGGGGGGGAGCCGTTCCAGTTTAAGTCAATTCAATTTAGATCAGCACTGGCGTAATGCGCGTGTGCATACCTTGCATGATCCTGTGCGCTGGAAACTGCATGCACTGGGTGATTATTACCTGAATCATAAACTTCCAGCCCGCCATGCATGGATTTAAGGAGAACAACATGACGTCCTATCAAAGTATTTCCCCTGCACAAGCAGCGCAACTTGCACCCGCGCATATCATTCAATCGGATGCTGAGGCATTGGAAATTGCCCATGACCTCGCAGAACAATTCAAACAAAATGCGATTGTCCGCGATGCAGAACGCATCTTGCCGTTTGAGCAAATTGAGGCCTATAGCCAGTCTGGCTTGTGGGCGATTACTGTGCCCAAACAATATGGTGGTGCGGAGGTTTCTAGCTATACCGTGGCGCGAATTATTGCCCTCATGAGTGGTGTCGATGGTTCAATTGGTCAAATTCCACAAAACCATTTTTATGCCTTGGAAGTATTGCGTAATACAGGGTCAGAACAACAAAAACAGAAGCTCTATCGCGAGGTGTTGCACGGTGCCCGCTTTGGCAATGCCCTTGCGGAATTTAAAACCAAGAATGCTACGCAAAAACAAACATCCATTTCCCCTACAACCGATGGCTTCATCGTCAACGGAGAAAAATTCTATTGCACAGGCAGCTTGTTTGCACATCGAATTCCAACCTTGGTCAAAGATGCGGATGAACGCGAGTTTCTTGCTTTTATTCCTCGTGATAGTAAAGGCGTAGAACTGATTGATGATTGGTCAGGATTTGGACAACGTACCACGGGCAGCGGTACGGTTAAATTCCATCAAGTCTTTGTCTCTGCGGAAGATGTGATTCCGTTCGATCAAGCTTTTTTACAACCGACTTTGGTGGGTCCCTTTGCCCAAATTATGCATGCCGCGATTGAAACAGGCATTGCACGTGCTGCCTTTGAAGAAACCTTGGTTCGTGTGCGTCAAGCCCGCCCTTGGATTGATTCAGGCGTAGAAGCTGCAACCCAAGACCCGCTGACCTTATTGGAACTGGGGCATATCGTGGCAGATGTGCGTGCCAGTGAAGTCTTGTTAAAACAGGCAGCACGCTCGATTGACGCAGCCAAACCACAACCCACCGAAGACAACATCACTCAAGCGTCTTTAGATGTTGCCAAAGTTCGCGCACATAGCAGTGAAACTGCACTGAAAGCCTCTTCCAAACTGATTGAACTGGCTGGCAGTCGTGGCAGCCAACGTGCAGATGGTTTAGACCGATTCTGGCGCAACGCCCGCGTGCATACCCTGCACGATGCGGCACGCTGGAAATATTACTTCATTGCCAATTACACCCTCAACGGCATTCGCCCTCCACGTCGGGGGACCTTGTAATGACACAACAAACGCCAAAACAGATTCTTTTAAATGCTTTCGATATGAACTCGGTTGGGCATATCAATCATGGTTTATGGACGCATCCACGAGATCAATCACACCGATTTAATGAACTCAGTTATTGGACTGAACTGGCGAAAACGCTGGAGCAAGGTTTATTTGATGGTTTGTTTATTGCCGATATTACGGGTGTTTACGATGTCTATCAGAACGGGATTGATCTCACCCTAAAAGAATCGATTCAGTTGCCGAGTCATGATCCAAGCACTTTGGTTTCAGCCATGGCTTCCGTCACGCAACATTTGGGCTTTGGGGTGACGGTTAATTTGAGCTATGAAAATCCGTATCAATTTGCCCGTCGTTTTGCCAGTTTAGATCACCTAACGCAAGGCCGAATTGGCTGGAATATCGTGACAGGTTATTTAGACAGTGCGGAACGCTTGATCGGTCAGCAAGGCTTAAAAGAACATGACCTGCGTTATGCTCAAGCCGAAGAGTTTCTTGAACTCTGCTACAAATTTTGGGAAGGCTCTTGGGAAAATGATGCGGTACTGAAAGATAAAGCACTGCGCATTTTTACCGATCCAGCAAAAGTGCATGCCATTCAGCATCAGGGGCAGTTTTATCAAAGTCAGGGAGTGTTCCAAGTTTCCCCTTCACCACAGCGCACGCCAGTTCTGTATCAAGCAGGAGCATCACCTCGTGGTTTAGCTTTTGCAACGCAACATGCGGAAGGCATTTTCATTGGTGGCGACCGACCTGAAAAAATCAAACAGCAAGTCGATAAAATTCGTGCCCTTGCGATTTCACAAGGTCGAGATGCAAATAGTATCAAAATCTTTGTGGGCATTACCGTGGTGACCGCAGAAACGGATGCTCTGGCACAAGAAAAACTGGCTGAATATATCCGCTATGCCAGTCCTGAAGCGGGTTTGGCACATTACTCCAGTTCAGTCGGGATCGATTTATCCAAGTTTGCTGATGATGAAGCGATTCCCTATCAAAAAACCAACAGCATTGCCTCGGTTAATCAGAAATTCAAAGAACAAAGCATCACCCGTAATGACTTAAAAGCCCAGCATGTCTTAGGGGGCCGTTATCCCCTGATTGTCGGTTGCGGTGCTGCGGTAGCGGAACAACTGATTCAGTGGATTGATGAGACAGGCATTGACGGTTTTAATCTGACCCGCACGGTTGCCCCAGAATCGCATCAAGACTTTATTCACTATGTCATTCCTGAATTACAACAACGTGGACGCTACAAAACCAGCTATAGCACAGGCAGTTTAAGACACAAACTATTCCAGCAAGGTGACCATCTTACAGTCCAACATCCTGTGCAGCAGTTCCGATGTTTAAGCTCAACTTCGACTTCAGACTTAACCACACATTCAGAAAAACAGACAGCTTAACTGCTGTAAATTTAAAAATACGAGAGACAACATGGCTTTAACAGCAAAAAATAAATTTACCTTTTTAGGGGTACTGGTCGCTGCACTGGTGATCGGACTGGTGGCGTGGAGCTACCACAAAAAAACCAGCAATACTGAGTTGGTGATTGGTATTAGTCCGCCCTTTGCCAATCCATTAAAAGTTGCGGTGGAAGAAGCGAAACAACAAGGCATCAATGTGAAACTGGTGGAATTTTCCGACTGGAATACGCCGAATATTACCTTAAATCATGGCGATATTGATGCCAACTATTTCCAGCATCAACCTTTCTTGGACAACGCGATTAAGGAAACCCAGTTCAAGTTAAAAGCCTTGGATAAAGGCGTCACCACCCATGTCGGTTTATATTCCAAAAAATATCACTCACTAGATGAATTGCCTGATCAAGCGCGTGTGGTGATTCCGAACGACCCTGTCAATCAAGGTCGTGCCCTATTGCTATTACAGCAAGCCAAACTGATTACTTTAAAAAATCCCGAGAATCATTTATCCAACTTGCAGGACATTGCGAACAATCCTAAAAAACTGCAATTTATTGAAGTTGAAGGTCCGCAAACAGCACGTGCCGTGGATGATGCAGATTTAGTGTTTAGTTACCCACATTATTTGCGTTTAGCTAAAACCATTGACCCAAATGATGCGCTGATTTTGGATGACAACACCAATACCCGTTATTCAATTTTGTTTGTCGTACGTGATGACTATCAGCAACAACATCCTGAAAAAGCAGCACAATTAGAGAAATTCATCAAAATTTATCAAACCTCTGCCAAGGTTAAACAAACCTTGAATGATGAAATTGGCTCAAAACTTTGGTTCCCAGGCTGGAAGTGAGATTGAGCAATGACAAATTCAGTTTCTATTTCTAAAAATCGTAAAACATGGTTGATTGGATTGGCCGTGGTGATCTTGATTGCTACTGTAGCGGTTTACCGCTATAGCCAAAGTCAAGCACAACAAGATGTGCTCACCATCGGTATTAGCCCACCTTATGCAGAGCTACTACAAAGCGTCGCGGATGATGTGAAAAAACAAGGCATTCAGGTGAAACTGGTCGAGTTTTCTGACTGGCATGCACCGAATGTCGCAGTACAAAACGGCGATATTGATGCCAACTTTTTCCAGCAAAGCGTCTTTTTACGCAATGCAATTCGAGAAACTCAGTATGATTTGCACGCCTTTGCTACAGGTACAGGCAGTCATGTTGGATTGTATTCGAAAAAGTATAAATCACTAGATCAGCTCCCAACCAAATCCCGTGTGGTGATTCCAAATGATCCAGTGAATTCTGCCCGCGCCCTAATTTTGCTACACCGCGCAGGTTTAATGCAGTTGAAGGATATCAATAACGAACTTTCGACTGTGCAGGACATCGTCCAAAATCCAAAACAACTGCAATTTATTGAAGTTGAAGGTCCGCAAACTGCACATGCCTATAACGATGCCGATCTGATTTTTGGTTTTCCACATTATTTAAAAATGGCGAAAGTGACTGATCCGCACAGTGCATTGTTTCTCGATCCGATTGACAAGAAATACGCCATTTTATTCGTAACCCGTAAAGACTATAGCGACCCTAATCAAAAACTAGCCACTTTCGTTAAAGCTTTCCAAAACTCTAAACACGTCCAAGAGATTTTAGATCGAGATTTTGGCAGCAAGATGTGGTTTGAAGGCTGGAAATAAGGAGAAAGACAATGGTGAGTTTTGGTTCTCATGTGGATTTTTCCCTGCCACATATCAAAATCCGTAATTTGAACAAGTATTATGCGGTACAAAATCAACAAGCCCATGCACTAAAAAATATTGATTTGGACATTCCCAAGGGCAAAATTTTCGGAATTATTGGCAAAAGTGGTGCGGGTAAATCTTCCCTATTACGCACCCTGAATGGCTTGGAAAAAGTCAGTGAAGGCAGCATTCACATTCATCAACACAACTTGGCGGAATTGAATCATGCCGAACTGATTCAACTGCGTCAGCGTATTGGCATGATTTTTCAGCACTTCAATTTAATGTCGGCGAAAACCGTGTGGGAGAATGTCGCTCTACCGCTGAAAATTGCCAATTACAGCCCGACTGAAATTGAGCAACGCGTCAGCGAAGTACTTCAATTGGTGGGTTTAGCCAATAAGGCTCAACACTATCCATCGCAACTCTCTGGTGGGCAAAAGCAGCGTGTCGGTATTGCCCGCGCGCTGGTGCATCATCCTGAAATTCTCTTGTGCGATGAAGCCACCTCGGCGCTTGATCCTGAAAGTACCTCCGTGGTGTTATCGCTGCTCAAGGAAATCAATCAAAAACTTGGTATTACCATTGTGCTGATTACCCATGAAATGCAGGTGATCCGTGAAATCTGCGATCAAGTAGTCGTCATCGAACATGGTGAAATTGTGGAATCGGGACAAGTCTGGTCGGTGTTTTCCAATCCTCAACAGCAAATTACTCAAGAATTGCTGAATTTAGAACAATTGGATTTGCCTTTTCAGCTACATGCCGAACCTACAACCGAATCGAGCCATGTGATCATAAGATTAAGCTATGCCTCAACCTTGCAACATGCACCCGATCTGAACTCAATTTTCTCAGTAATTGACCGTCCTGTGCATCTCTATCAAAGTCATATTGATTCGATTCAAGAGCATTTGATTGGAAAATTCGTGGTGGCTGTACCGCACAAAGGTCTGGATCTGAATCAACTTCAACAACAGCTGCAAGCTCAGTTTGCAGCAATCGAGGTACTGGGCTATGCACGACCAACTCATTGAACTTTTGCTTACAGGCACGGTCGATACCCTGATTATGGTCGGTGTATCGGCAATATTGACTTTCCTGATTGGTTTACCAATGGCGGTCATATTGGTAAATACCAGTGAACACGGTATTTATCCCTCAAAACCGATTAACCAAGCTTTGGGCTGGGTCGTAAATATCACCCGTTCAGTACCTTTCCTTATTTTGATGGTCGCGCTGATTCCTTTAACGCGTTTGATTGTTGGCACCAGTTATGGGGTTTGGGCGGCCGTGGTTCCGCTCACCTTAGCGGCTACCCCATTTTTTGCGCGTATTGCCGAAGTGAGCTTACGTGAGGTCGATCAGGGTCTAATTGAAGCTGCGCAAGCGATTGGCTGTAACCGTAAACAAATTATTTGGCATGTGTTACTGCCTGAAGCCCTACCCGGCATTGTGGCAGGCTTTACCGTCACCATTGTCACCATGATTAACTCCTCTGCCATTGCAGGTGCCATTGGCGCAGGTGGATTGGGAGATATTGCCTATCGTTATGGCTATCAGCGTTTTGATATGCAAATCATGCTGGCCGTGATTGTGGTTTTGGTGGTGTTGGTCATGTTGGTACAGGCAACGGGAGATGCACTGGCTCAACAACTGGACAAACGAAAAGTCTAACAATCATGCACTTGAAGGTGCCAAAAAGAAAGATACGAGCCATGACCTGACTTTGTCATGGCTTTCATGTAAAATCAGCGCCAATTTTTAAATAATACGTTGTGAGTCATTTCATGGGTTTTAATTGCGGTATTGTCGGCTTGCCGAACGTTGGTAAATCTACCCTTTTCAATGCGTTAACTAAAGCAGCAATTGCGGCAGAAAACTTCCCGTTCTGTACCATTGAACCAAACACAGGCATTGTTCCTGTTCCAGATCCACGTTTAGACAAATTAACTGCAATTGTAAAACCACAACGTGTCATTCCAACCACTATGGAATTTGTCGACATCGCAGGTTTGGTTGCGGGTGCATCTAAAGGTGAAGGTTTGGGTAACCAGTTCCTTGCCAACATCCGTGAAACAGATGCAATTGCACATGTAGTTCGTTGTTTTGAAGATGAAAACGTGATTCACGTGAACGGTAAAATCGACCCGTTGGACGATATCGCTACCATCAATACTGAACTTGCACTTGCTGACTTGGAAACTGTCACCAAAGCAGTAACGCGTTTAGCCAAATCTGCAAAAGGTGGCGACAAAGATGCGATCGCAACCAAAGCCGTTTTAGACAAAATTCTACCTTTATTAGATGAAGGCAAACCAGCACGTGCCGCTACGCTAGATGATGATGAGCGTAAATTGGTGCGTGGTTTTGGTTTAATGACTTTAAAACCAACCATGTACATTGCCAACGTGGCTGAAGATGGTTTTGAAAATAACCCGCATTTAGATGCAGTAAAAAAACTTGCGGCTGAAGAAAATGCGATTGTGGTTCCTCTTTGCAACCAAATCGAAGCGGAAATTTCATTACTTGAAGATGAAGACCGTGCTGAATTCCTTGAAGCGATGGGCATGGAAGAGCCTGGTCTGAACGTGGTCATCCGTGCGGGTTATTCACTGCTTGGCTTACAAACTTACTTCACTGCAGGCGTACAAGAAGTTCGTGCTTGGACAGTTAAAGTCGGTGCGACTGCACCACAAGCGGCTGGTGTGATTCACACAGACTTCGAAAAAGGCTTTATCCGTGCTGAATGTATTGCTTATGATGACTTCATTCAATACAACGGCGAAGCAGGTGCCAAAGAAGCGGGTAAATGGCGTCTAGAAGGTAAAACTTACGTTGTTCAAGACGGCGACGTTTTACACTTCCGTTTCAATGTCTAATTTCATTTAGATATTTAAAAGCCAGTGTCATCACTGGCTTTTTTATGTTCAGAAATTGACTACTCTCATCAACAATATTTCATATCTTCCTGTACAGGAGGTGTTGATCGATTACCCCCTCCTATTTCGCTTAAAATCATCCAGAAAATACACAGATAAAGATTCAATTTTATCCAAATCCATTTATGATAAATATAATGATAATTATTATCATTATATTTACATTAACCACAACTTCTCCTACACTCTAGGTTAAAGATATAAAAATTGACCTAGGAATATTGTTTTATGGCTTACGTTCTTCCTGCACTACCTTATGCCTATGATGCGCTCGAACCACATATCGATGCCAAAACCATGGAAATTCACCACAGCAAACATCACCAAACTTATATCAACAACATTAATGCGGGAATTCAAGACACACCGTGGGAAGACCTAAGTGTCGAACAATTGGTGACTCAAGTGCATGACGTCCCTACTGAACTGAAAAATAATGTCATGAACAATGCAGGTGGGCATGCCAATCACAGCCTATTCTGGACCATTATGAGTCCTCAAGGCGGTGGACAACCTATAGGAAAAATTGCGGCAGCGATTGATGCTGAACTGGGTGGATTTGATGCTTTTAAAGAGGCCTTTACCAAAGCCGCACTGACCCGCTTCGGAAGTGGTTGGGCATGGCTTACAGTCACCCCTGATCATAAATTATTGGTGGAAAGCAGTGCCAACCAAGACTCGCCACTGATGCACGCTCATATCCCAGTTTTAGCACTCGATGTATGGGAACATGCCTATTACCTGAAATATCAGAACAGACGCCCCGAATATATTGCAGCATTTTTTAATGTCGTAGACTGGCAGGAAGTTAACCGCCGCTATGAACAAGCAATCCAGTAATATGGACGCACTATCTGAGTTGCCTATGTCATCCTTTCAGCGACTACGCCATATCTTGGGATTCGTCATTTTATTGAGTGGTGCACTACTCTGTATGTATAAAGTCGCAGCATTCCTACAAGTTTTCTAACTTTAAAAATCCTGTCCAATGCTCATTCATTATTTTAAGCATTGGACAGATTAAATTTAAGGATTAGAAGTCTGCACAGATTTGCTATCCATGGCTGCACGTTGCTTTCGTGCCTGTTCCAATATGCGTTGCTGTAATTCTTGTCTAAAGCCCAGCATAAACATGGCTTCAGCCAATACAAATAATGGGCCAATAATTAAACCTACCAAATCATCCACAAAGGCGGGCTTTTTCTTTTCATAAAAATGTCCCACAAACTGAAACACCCAACCCACCACAAAAATGCCAACACTTGAGAGTAACCATCCGCTTAAACTTAAAGCAGCCACCTTCAATGCCATCGGATAGACTGCAGAAAAAAGCAATAACATGATGCAACCGAACCAGATGTCCAGTTTTAAATAATAGATTCCACTGATCAAAATCAGCACCAAGGCTAAAGTGATTTGAAAACCTGAAATGACAAAACCAGCTCGTGCAGTCAAACTCATAATCGAGAACACAATCAGCGGAATCCCCACAAAGTGGGTTAAGATATTTTTATGATCCAGATGATAAGCTGCATACTGGCTTAACAGTTGTTCTAATTTAGACATTTGGTACATCCTTGCAAAATCGATGCATCCACTATATAAAAAATTCAAATGTTCAGTTGTCAGCTTGCCGACAACTCCAAA
>NZ_JBSYVT010000025.1:0-50551 GCF_054112845.1 Acinetobacter sp. NigerLNRRAM0016 | reverse complement strand
AACAGTATAAATCAAGAAAAAATGAGCGATACAGGTGGCTGGTTTTTGTTTAAAAAGGAAGCGATTCAATTTGGGCGGGTAGGTTACAAACTGCAATTGAATTAACACAGTTTGTACTGTGTTTTGGTCGCCGAATCGAGCTAAGCTAAGGGCAATAAGTATAACAAGGACCTCATCATGGACGCTTTTCTTTTCAGCATTGCCCCGAATGATTTAGAGAATTTAATGCTCGATGCGGAGAGCATGGGGGACATTGAACAGGCCCCATATAAACAGCAACAAATTGATTTGGGGGGGCTCTGGCCTGTGCTGGGTCAAATGTTCAGCCAGCAGCGTTCGACTCATTTGAATTTACATGACCTCATTTATGCAGAATATCCCATCTCGGAACACTCGAAAATAAAATCCGTTGCGCGCTATAATCCAGCCGTGCATGTCATGGAATTGACGCAAGCCCTTGAACAGATTAGCGTTGAAGATCTAGAAAAATATTGTCAGCAGCATCGGCATACCTCTGAAATTGCCCAGTTAGTGGGGGATCACTCAGCGCAGTTAGATGAGGCAGAGCTCATTTTATTATTGACCCAATTAAAAAGTTTTTATCGGCATGCCATGGAACAAAACTATGCTGTGGTGAGCTTGATTGCCGAAAATTTACGTCCGAAACAATTGATTTAGTCTACAAGCTACGAAACGGATGCATAAAAAAAGCAAGACCGATGTCTTGCTTTTTCTCAGGCTGATTCAATCCATTAGAAATGGTATTTAATCAAAGCGCTGACGTTATTTTCGTCTTTACCAGAAATGCCGTATTTGTTGTGCCAAACCGACCATTCTGTACCGAGGTATAAACGCGTATCTGGAGAAATGTGTTTACCGACATTCCATTTCCACTGAGTCGTCCAGTTCATTTCGCTCGCATGATCATCTTCAGCTGTTGACCAGTCTAAGAAACCATCCACAAGGAAATCTTCTGAACCGAGTTTAAATGGTACGCCATAGACCAAGGTCATTTGGTAGTCATCATCTTGAGCTTCGTTGTCAGCTTTGTACAAGTTGACTTGAGCATATTGGAAATATGGAATGGCAAGATCTACACCTACACCATAGAGGTAGTTGTTGAAACCTTCACCACCTTCCCAAGTGGTTGCAACCAATACATCTTTAATTGGACCTAACTCAAGTTTTTGACCTGAGATTGCACCAAGGCTCAAACGCGGTGAAGCTTCGAAATAAGTTTCGTTGCCACTTACATCGTTGTTGGTACGGTCAGCAAAAGCGAAAAAATCACCATATTTTAACTTTGCTGTATATTCAAAAGTTACCGTGCTTTGCTCGTCTTTACGTGCAATCAGTTGGTAATCTTCACCATATAAACCTGTGATACTAAAATCTTGCCAGATTGGCGCAGCTTGAGTAAAAGTCGCTACAGTAGCCAATGCACATGTCGCCGCAATTTGAGTCAGTTTCATCAAAAAATATCTCCCCCGAGAAAGCGTTTAAAGGATACAGATTCTTTAGCAAAAATAAAGCCAAATTTGACCAATAATTTAAAAAATCAGCCATTGAAAATGAATTTAAATAGAGTTAATAGATGTGATTGATAATATTGATTATTTTACCAAATGGTATAGTTTTAATAGGGTTTTAAAATCACATAAAATAGATTGAAAACTATTGGTGATAAAATATTCAAGATAAATGGTTTATGAGACAGATATTTGCACTAATTTGGTGAGTTTGTGTTTAACCATTTGGTCAATTGTGGTGATTGTCGAGCTGACCTTAAAAATAGAAAGAGATGGTTAAAGCATGGTTCATTTTGCATCATCCTTTGGCAGAAAGACGCGACCTACTGAAATTCAGGATTAAGCAATTTAACTTATTAATGTCTGAACATGGGATCTGTAGCAGATTGCCAAAAGAGCGCAAACTTTGCAGTTCTCTTTTGGCGGTGAGTGATGCCTCTGTGCATTTAACGCCATTTAATGGGATGCTGCGGGTGGATGTTGCTCTAACCAATGTTGCGCGATATCGCCACGTCGGCAAATCCAAACCTGCTCATGCGACTGAATATAATCCAAAAACTTTTGTAAGGCCTTAAATCGTCCAGGTCGACCTAACAGTCGGCAGTGCATACCAATTGAAAGCATTTTCGGTGCATGCTCACCTTCGGCATAGAGCACATCAAACGCATCTTTTAAATACTGGAAAAAATCTTCACTGGTGCTGAACCCATTGGCTGCACTGTATTTCATGTCATTGCTGTCGAGGGTATACGGAATAATCAGATGTGGACGACTGTCGCCTACCTGATTGGTCAATGTGGTCCAAAAAGGAAGGTCATCACCATAATGATCGCAGTCATATTGAATCTGTGGGAACTCTGCCAGCAGCTGACGGGTGCGTGGGCTATCGCGTCCTGTATACCAGCCAATTGGAGCATAACCAAACAAGGCATCGAGTACACTCATGGCCTGATCCATATGCTGACGTTCTATTGCTGCATCGATATTTTGATAATGTAGCCAGCGTTGCCCATGCGAAACGACATCGTACTGTGCCGCTTGAATGGCTTCGACCACATACGGATTACGCACTAAGGCCATGCCGACACCAAAAATGGTCATTGGCAGTTGGCGACGTTGAAATTCTGCATGAATACGCCAGAACCCTGCGCGAGAACCATATTCGTACATGGAATCCATCGACATATGTTTTTCTGGATAGCTGGCGGCGCCAAAAATTTCCGATAAAAATTGTTCCGAACCTGCATCGCCATGTTCAATGTGGTTCTCTCCACCTTCTTCATAATTCAACACAAACTGCACCGCAATGCGTGCTTGATTGGGCCATGCAGCATGAGGAACTTGCCCGTGATAGCCAATTAAATCACGGGAATAAGGGGTTGATCGTATCGAGTTGATGAGTTCTTGACCACGCAAGTAAGGAGTTGTCACGATTGGTTATCCTTTTGATAATTTTTTTAAAATAGCACTTGCATATTTTCGAGTTAAGCCCGATATTCAAAGGACAAGGACACGATTCTGCAGACTCAAAAGTGTTCATCATTTCAATGAGGAGGTTGGTTCCAAAATTGATTAAAGATGTTCGAATGCTGTGTAAACAGCAAGCTACAAGCGTGCCAAGATAAAAAAGTTTTGCACAAAAAAGATTCAGATAGATAAAGAGGATTAGATTATGAACATTGAAATCCGTACAGATAAAAACATTCAAAATAATGATCGTTTAATTAGTTATGTGCGTGCAGAACTGAACCAAGAATTCCAACGTCATAGTGAACGTATTACCCATTTCTCAGTCCATTTAAGTGATGAAAATGGGGATAAAGGCGGCGATGATGACATTAAATGTATGATAGAAGCGCGCCCAGCAGGATTAAAGCCTGTGGTGGTGAATCATAAAGGACATAATGTTGATACTGCCTTGCACGGTGCCATTGATCGTTTGAAACGTAGTCTTGAGCATGTGTTTGAAAAACGAGAAAATCCCCGAGGTGGGCAATTAGAATTTGCGGATGCTGATGCAGACAAAGATGTGATTGATGATGAAGATTAAGCTCAACTGAATTGAGCCAAAAATAGAAAAAAGCCCTGCGGGGCTTTTTTTATATGAATTAAAAACTTTAGATATACATTTACCTAAAACAAAACAGCGAGAATTCGGCATAATATTCCGAAACTGATGAAAGAGTATGTTCCATGTTAACAGCACAACAACAAGTCTTTGTGCAGGCGATAGAACAATTAGACCTGCCGCAAGTACAACGTCTTTTAGCTGAAGGTTTAGATCCCAACTTTATTGATGCTGAGAAAGGTCCTGCTGTTTCAGTGTGGTCAGACGGATTATTTCAATGGTGGGAACACGTTTGCGAAGCTTATGAAGCAGGGCAAGCATTGACTGAAGAACAAAAACAGCAGCAACTGGCAGTGCATCTCGAGATTATGGAAGCTTTAATTCAAGCCAAAGCCAATTTCTATTTATGGGACAGTGAAGAATTATATGGTCCGTTATGGGATGCGGCGAGTTCGGCTTGTGTACCCGCAGTACAGCGTTTATTAGACATCAAGGTCGATCCAAATACCCGTGATGAACATGGACACACCATTTTATCTTCGATCAGTGATTTATTTTTTGATTGCGACTTCGATGCCATTAACTGGGCAGAAGCTTTACCTGAAGAACGTCAAACGTTAGAGTTATTGCGCAGTCAGGGTGCAAAAATGACCAAAGAATTGGCTTAATACCGAGGCAAATCATGAAAAAATTACAACAATATGGCGTATTGGCACTGACTCTTGGTGCCGCTTGTCCAGTTTTTGCGGCAGACTTTTCGTTTGAGCGTCCAGGTTCCGGCATCGGCACAGGGATTACACCAGTCGGACAACTGGCTTGGGAACAAGGTTTGCCAAGTGCCAGCTATCAAGAAAGTACTGTCGATGGCGTACAGCAAAAAACCACAACCTTGAATGCAGACACCTTATTGCGTACGGGGATTGCACACAACTTGGAATTACAACTGGGTTGGCAAGGACCCTCTTGGAGTCAGGTCAAGCAAGCGGGTAAAACGGTGGATGAAGATGGCTTAGGCGATGTCAGCATCGGTTTAAAAAGTGCAATTGACCTGAATGATGACAACTTGACCATGGCGGTGCTATTGGAAGCGGTACTGGCAACAGGCAATGATGGCTTTACCGCAGAAGACGATATTTATGCCTTGGCAACTGCCGTGTCTTATCAGCAAAGTGATTTACTTAACACCTCTATCACCATGCGTTACGAAGTTCAGGATGGCGATTGGGCAGTGACCGCAATCCCGACCATTGGCTATAAGCTTTCCGACAAATGGTCAGGCTTTTCGGAATTGGTCTATCGTAAAGCGGAAAGCCAAGACTATGAATACTCACTGGGTTCGGGTGTAATTTATGCCTTGAATGAGCGGACTCAGTTCGATGCCAGTGTCGGTGTGATGTTGAGTGGTGCCGATAAGAGCTATCAATCTGGTTTAGGCGTTTCGTACTTATTCTAAAGGTGTCAGTCTTGTTTATGGAAAAGTCTCTGCTGCTTGCAAAATCGTATGGGCGCAGTGTGCTCTGGCTATGTGCTGCATTCTTGGCATTTTGTTCAACCTTGCTGCACGCGCAGCCAGCTTTGTTATCTGCCGAAGAGGCTTTTCCTGTTCAAGTCGAATCTGTTTCTGCGCAAGAAGTGCAGTTACATTGGGATATTCCCGAACATTATTATTTGTATCAGCACAAGTTTGAGGTACGACAAGGGCAGCAGGTCCTACCGTTAGCCTTGCCCAAGGCACAAGCACTGTTTGATGATAACTATGGTCAAACTCAGGTCTATTATCAGCAAGTACAATTTAATGTCCCTGCACAGGCCTCGCAAACCTATCAAGTGACTTGGCAAGGCTGTGCCAAAGACCGTATTTGTTATCCACCACAAACCATTGAATTTAAAACCGATGCCGATGGTTTGGTGGCTTTGCAAAATCAATCGACTGCACCCAAGCGACTGTTAGATTTAAATTCAAATCTCAACCATGCCACCGTAGAAAATGCAGAGGTCTTGGATCAAAGCACTACACCTACTGCATCGCCAACTGCTCAGGATCAACGTTGGTCGGCCCAGTTGGCGCAGCGCTCACCCATTTACGGCTTATTGTTGTTCTTAGGCTTGGGTATTTTGTTGGCGTTTACCCCGTGTTCTCTACCGATGATCCCGATTCTCAGTTCTTTGATTGTGCGTGATCGGCGTGGGGTCAAGGCTTGGATGATTGCCTTGGTGTTCGTGTGCAGTATGGCCATGGTCTATGCTGTGTTGGGCTTGGTGGCTTCTTCTGCGGGTCTGAATTTCCAGCGCTGGTTACAGCAGCCATCGACCCTGATTGCGTTTAGTCTGTTATTTGTGGTGTTTTCTTTCAATTTATTCGGTCTGTTTGAACTACGTTTGCCACATGCCGTGGTGCATCGTTTAGATCATTGGCAGTCGATGCAAAAAGGCGGCAGCCTGCTTGGGGCTGCAGTCATGGGCATGATTTCTGCCTTGCTGGTGGGTCCATGTATGACCGCGCCGCTGGCAGGGGCTTTGCTCTTTATTTCTCAAACCCAGAATCAGTGGCAAGGCGCTTTGCTGTTGTTTACCCTTGGTTTTGGCATGGGCTTACCGCTGTTGTTAGCCAGTATTCTGGGGGCTAAAGCTTTGCCAAAGGCGGGCCTGTGGATGAACCAGATTAAAGTGCTATTTGCCTTTTTAATGCTGGCACTGGCGCTGTATTTTATCCGTCCACTGTTGTCCGAAGGCTGGATGCAGGGCTTAAGTTTGCTTTTGGGGCTGAGTTTTATTTGCTATGTGCTGTACCGTGCGCTGTGGCAAAAATCTCCGTTACGCCCGTTGTATCTGGTGATTTTAATTGTCGCGGTACCTTATGTGATCTACAGCCAATATCAGCAAAGCCAGCGTTTCTTTGTAGAGCAAAGTTCACAACAGGCCCAGTGGCAGGTGGCGCAAACTGCGGCAGAGTTTCAGCAAATTTTGGCACAGGCACCAAAAGATCGTGGCATTGTGATTGATGTCTATGCGGACTGGTGTGTGGCCTGTCAACCGATTGAGCATCGTATTCTCAAGTCGGCACAGGTACAGCAGTCCTTAAGTCCCTATACCCTGATTAAACTGGATTTAAGTCATTATGATGCCAGTCATCAACAATTGCTGAATCAATGGGATATTCTGGGGCCACCGACCTATTTGTTTTTAAGCCCTGCGCAGCAGGAAATTCGTGGGCTACGCTTGACGGGTGCCTTTAGCGAAACTGAGCTATTGCAGCAATTACAACAATTCCAACAAGGTTTAGGACATTAAGCATGCTCGAACTTTATATTGCCAATAAAAACTATTCCAGCTGGTCGATGCGTCCTTGGTTGGTGTTAACAGCTTTTGACATCCCCTTTCAGGAGCGTGTGATTTATTTTGATCGTGAACGCTCAATCGGTGTATTTCAGCAACAACTTGCGGCGATTTCTAACAATGCCAAGGTGCCGATTCTGTGCGATCAGGAGCTGAAAATCTGGGATTCTTTGGCTATTTGTGAATATTTGGCAGAACAGTATCCCGAACAGGCACTTTGGCCGAAAGATAAAGCTCAGCGTGCCCGTGCCAGAAGTATCAGCGCAGAAATGCACAGTGGTTTTACCTCGTTAAGAACGCTGTGTGGCATGAATATTCGGGCACAACTGGCAGATGTCGGGCAACGACTTTGGGCAGAACATGCAGAGTTAAGACAGGATGTTGCGCGTATCGAACAAATTTGGGCAGAACGTCCAGATCCAGCAGGTTTTTTGTGTGGCGAATTTAGTATTGCAGATGCCTTTTATGCGCCTGTCGTGATGCGTTTCAACAGCTATGCTTTACTACTCAGTGCATCTAGCCAGCAATATATGCAAAGCATGTTGCAACATCCTGCGGTACAAGCATGGATGCAAGCAGCTTTGCTTGAAGGGCGCTGGGTCAATTATCTAGAGGCCTATCAGACTGAACCAGCTTAAATTCTGGTTCAGGTTTCACGTCGTTGCTTGTACGAAACACCTGAACCTGATTGCGTCCTGAAGCTTTGGCTGCATATAAGGCTTTATCCGCTTGAGTCAGTAATTGGAACGGGGTAAAGGGTAACTGCGCCGTTGCAATGCCGAAACTGGCGCTCAGTGGAATGCGGCAGTCCACATCATCGCGGAGTTCCAGTTGTTCAATCGCAGCGCGGCAGCGTTCTGCGGTGTGCTGTGCCTGTTCCAGTGTGCTGTGATACAACACCAGTAAGAATTCTTCTCCGCCAAAGCGTCCCACCATGTCGCTGCTGCGTAACTGTTGTTTTAACAGTTGTCCCACCAGAATCAGCGCTTCATCACCTTTATGATGTCCATGCCGATCATTGATAAACTTGAAATGATCCAGATCCAGCAGCACCAAGGCATAGTGGCGATGCTGCTTGCGATGAATTCGTTCCAGATATTGATTCAAACTGCGCCGATTATACGTGTTGGTGAGTGGGTCAATTTTACTGAGCTGTTGAATTAATTGCTCACGATGGCGCCATTGACTGAGTAAAATTTCAAATAAGATCAGACAAATAACCACGATAGGTGCAATAAAATACAGCATGCTACCGACCCAAAACGAATTGGCATAGGCATAGGTTGGTAAATTGAACACAGGTGCATAAGGCAATACACCCTGCAAACTGAGATAACCACAGCTAAATAAATACAGCGTTGCAGGAATCAATGCGCTATATACGATGGCACGTGGCAACAACACCAAACCCACTGCTAACAGGCTGACATAGGCACTTAAAGTCGCAGGACTCAGCACACCAATCAGATAGGCATCGCGGCACAATGAGATAATAAAGCACCATACGGCAATGTAAGGGATATAGCGTTTGACCCAAGCTTTATGCTGCCAGTAAATACAGGGATAAATCAGACCGCCCAATACCATGATAAAGAGGAAATTTCCGAGAATTTGCTGCTTGATCAACTCAATATTGGTCATGTGCCACAGCGCTGGGTTTAAGACGACAAAAATCTTCCACAGCATCCAGATCAGATGGGTTAGGCAGCCTAAAATCAGCATCAGAATACATTTATTCAGGGTATTCCAATTCATGATGACGCCATCTTCAAGCAGGATTTTCTTGATTTTCTGTTGCAGCCAAGCCATGGTTGGGAGAGATGTTTTTTTGGTCATGGATGCTTATGCCCTCGACATCAACAGTTCCTTTGTTGTTTTAAAGCGAGATTTATTTTTGCTCACAATAGCATAAATTTTAAACAATCTTTCGATTGCTTTACATTTACCTTTTTTCGGAATGTCTGATTTGTTCTAAAAACAGAACATAGTGTATTACCTTAGATCATTATTCTATTTTTATAGATGGCCTAAACTGAGCCTATTCCAAAAGATCAAATATTCGGGTGAGGTTATGAAAGTTTTACATATCGATTCCAGCATTTTAGGTTCAGCCTCCGTTTCTCGTCAGTTAAGTCAGGCGATTGTGGAGCAGTTACAAACCAAACATGCCGATGTTCAAGTGCAGTATTTAGATTTGGCAGCACAGCCCATCCCGCACTTAACCACAGAAATTTTAATGGGACAAAATGCGGAACAAACTGCATTAGGTGAACAAATTATTCAGCAATATTTAGATGCTGATGTGGTTGTGGTAGGCGCTGCCATGTATAACTTTGGTTTGGCTTCAACTTTAAAAGCTTGGATTGACCGCATCAGTGTGGCTGGTAAAACTTTTAAATACACTGAAAATGGTCCGGTCGGTTTGGCAGGGGATAAACAGGTGTATATCGCCAGCAGCCGTGGCGGTGTGTATGGTGACAACAGCCCTGCAGATTTCCAAGAAGGTTTCTTGAAAACAGTGTTTAACTTCACGGGTGTTAACCAAGTGGAAGTGGTTCGTGCTGAAGGCGTGAACATGGGTGAAGAGATGAAAAGCAAAGCTATTGAAGCAGCTTTGGCTCAGGTGAAACTCATCTAAGTGACTTTGAGATCGAAAAAGGTCAGCAGCTGCTGACCTTTTTTATGGGTCTTAATCGCGGTCTAAGCGGTGCGCAAAGGCGGCTAAATCGGCCAATGCTTGTTGGGCTTCTTCAAACCATGCACTGAACATTTGGAAGTTGTGCCACATTCCCGTATATATTTTAAATTCAACCTCGACACCCGCAGCTTCAGCTTGTTGCTGAAAGCGCTTGCCATCATCCATTAAAATTTCTTTAGAGCCGACTTGAATCAGGGTCGGAGGTAGCCCCGTTAAATCTTCAAATACGGGAGAAACCCGCGGATCACCACGATCAATCTCTTTGGGCAGATAGTAGTCAATGCCTGTTTCTAGCGCTTCAATCGACAAGAGGGCATCATGCTTTTGATTAAAACGCAGCGATTCGCTGGTCAGGGTCAAATCTAAAAACGGGGACAATAAAATCAAGCCGCTGACCTGTTCCAGTTGTGCCTCACGTATTTTAACGGCTAATGCTACCGCGAGGTTTGCCCCACAAGAGTCCCCCGACAGGATAATATCTTTGGCTTGAATGCCTTGTTCCAGCAAATTCAAATACACGGCAAATAAGGCCTCTACTGCCTCGGGAAAGGGATGTTCAGGCGAAAGCGGATAATCCACATGTAACACCTGCATTTGCGTACATGCGGCAATCTGGCTCAGAAAAGCCCGATGGGTTTTGAGTGAGCCCAGGAAAAAAACGCCGCCATGAATATGAAAAATCAATTGGGTCGATTGCTTTTGCGGTTTCAGTTCTTCGGCATTCAGTTGCCCCAAACGTAAGCTACGTACTTGTACATCGGGCTGCATTGGAAAGACACGACAAAGCTGTTCTAAGCCGAGTCTTAACGTTTTGGGTGGTAGGCTGTATTGGCTTGGCGTGCGGACGGTAGTTTTTAAAATACTTTCTATAATGAATTGTTTCCACGGGGCTGAAGTATTCATGGTTCTTCCATTTGTTATCAATTTAGTCTTATTAAAGGTGTATTTACCAACAATAATTACAAGGTTACACTAAACAGTCACACTCAAGAATTGCAAAATTGTTGTGGCTTAACAATACTTAAAGGCGTCTACAGACAGACTAGGGAAATCAAGAAAAATGAAAAAAATTGCGCTTGCATTAGGATTGCTCGGCTTCACCGTATTGGCAAATGCGGCTGATCCATTGAATGGTACAGTGTGGAAAACCATTGATGATAAAACCAAGCAACCGCGTGCGGTTGTGAAATTTACTGAGCAAAAGAATGGCATGTTAACAGCAACCATTCAGAGTGTTCTGACTCCAGGTGAGGAAAATGCGTGCAGTAAATGTGAAGGTCCTTATCAGAACAAATCGTTAAAAGGTCTTACCATTGTGCGTGGTTTGAAAAACGTCGGTGGCACTAAATACGATGATGGTACGATTTTAGATCCGAAAAATGGCAAAACCTATAGCCTAAAAGGTGAGCTAACTTCGGGGGGTAAAAAACTTGAGCTTCGTGGTTATTTGGGTGTCGCAGCTTTAGGACGTAACCAGACTTGGGTGCGTGTAAACTAAGACAGTATAAAGAAACAGAAAAGCCTGACTCAATGTCAGGCTTTTTTATTCTACTATTTGGGGTTTCAGCCAGCAAGCGCACGATAAGCGGCTTCATCAAAACCAACAATATAACCTGTTGCTGTATTGAGTACAGGACGTTTGATCAGACTTGGCTGCGCCATCAGGGTTTCAATGAGTTGGGCTGGTGAAGCCAAGGCATGCTGTTGTTCTGCTTCCGTCAGTTTGCGCCAAGTGGTGCCTTTTTTATTGAGAATCAGCTCTTGTCCAACTTGGTCTAGCCAAGTTTTTAAAGTGTCTGCGTCAATACCTTGCTTTTTATAATCATGAAATTCATACGCCAAGCCCAGTTCAGTCAGCAAATCGAAGGCTTTTTTCATGGAGCTACAGTTTTTAATGCCATAAATTTTGAGCATTTTAAATATTTCCCTAAAGTGATTTCTGGCTATAGGGTAAACAAAAAAACAGGCATTCTCTAGAGTGAGGGGTTAAAGGTATAAAATATCGACAGTTATAGTGTGCTTGTCATCGAACTGCAATCAAAGCTTGGCATGCTATACGCATAAACAAAAACAATCTTAAAACAATGAGAACATCAGCGCGTAAATAAAAAGAAGCAATAAAAAAGAGAAAACCCGCATTCAATCATCCTGATTATGCGGGTCTCATTACAACGTCCATTGTCACATCCTTGAAAACAAACTCAAACTGAGTGTGTTTTATTCCATCCTACGGCTTCCTATCCCTTTGCTGTCATCCTGACATGTCCCTGTGCCGTGCCGCTATAATGCCGTTTCTGACCGAGGATAAATAGACAGAAAATACGTCATCTGTTGTGCGTAAAAAGAGATTATTGAGTGAACAAATGTTCACTCAATACAACATATTCTTTAGATTTGATAATCAATAATCACGGGAGCATGGTCACTAAACCATTCTTCTTTATACACCCAAGCATTGACAGTTCGGGTTTTCCAGTCAGGTGAGCAGGCTTGGTAATCAATCCGCCAACCGACGTTCTTGGCACGGGCTTGTCCGCGATTCGACCACCATGAATACAGTTCCGCTTCTTTACGTACTTCACGGAAGGTGTCGACATAACCGAGTTCATCATAGATATGATCCAGCCATGCACGTTCGTGTGGTAAACAGCCTGAAGACTTTTGATTGCCCGACCAGTTTTTAATATCAATGCGCTTATGCACGATGTTGTAGTCACCGCAGACAATGATGGATTTATTTTCAGCACGCCATTGTTTTAAAATCTGCTGATAATTTTCTAGAAAATGGTCTTTACGTGCTTGTGCTTCATCGCCCGAAGAGCCAGATGGTAAATATAAAGAGCAAATATGCACAGGTTGCTCTAAACCTAAATCAAATTCTGCGCTGATAAAGCGGCCTTGAGAATCTGCCAGTTCAAATCCGAGACCATCTTTGACAGAAACAAAAGGCAAGCGGCTGTAAATGGCAGTACCTGCATAACCCGCACGTTCCGCAGGGAACAGGTGGGTGTACCAACCTTCAGGTTTAAATTTATCGGTCCATTGTGCATGGGTAATGCGGCTTTCTTGCATACAGACCACATCTGCATCAGACTTTTCTAACCATTCAAGTAAGCCTTTGGTTACCGATGAACGTAAGCCATTTACGTTAATTGAAACCACTCGTAGAATTTTTTGATCACTTGGGTAGCTACTCTTTGGTATCATGCGCAGTCATAACCTCAATGTATGAATTTCGGAGCACCTCATGTCAACGCCAGCTCAATTTAACCCACAAGCATTTATCGAACTCGCTTTATCACGTGGTGTGCTTAAATTTGGTGAGTTTACTTTAAAATCAGGCCGAGTGAGCCCTTATTTTTTCAATGCAGGTTTATTGAATGATGGTGAAGCCTTATCGCTATTGGCTTCTGGCTATGCAGACAAATTGACCCAGTGTGACAATGTCGAAGTGGTGTTTGGTCCTGCGTACAAAGGGATTCCTTTTGTTGCAGCAACCGCAGTGGCTTTATCACAAAATCACGGGGTGAGTGTGCCTTGGGGCTTTAACCGTAAAGAAGCTAAAGATCACGGTGAAGGTGGTGTCTTGGTGGGTGCATCGGTTGCAGGCAAAAAAGTCTGGATCATTGATGACGTGATCACTGCGGGTACAGCAATTCGTGAAGTGGTAACCATTTTGAAAAACGCGGGTGCAAGCATTGCGGGTGTTTTGGTGGCATTAGACCGTCAAGAAAAAGGTCAGGGCGAACTCTCTGCGATTCAGGAAGTACAAAAAGAGTTGGAAATTCCTGTTCATGCCTTAATTACCATGAAAGATTTAATGAACTATTTAGATGCTAAAGGCGAAAGCGAAGCCTTGGCGAAAATGGAAGCCTACCGTGAGAAATATGGTATCTAAGCCTAAATTGCATGATTAAAAAGGAAAAAGCATATCTGAGGATATGCTTTTTTTTATGACTAAATTTTAGCAGGGGAACAGCAATTTGGATTCTTTCTACAGCACCTATTACTTTAGAACTGGTAATTAAGACGCATCAAGAAGCTACGAGGCGCGCCTGGCATCGAATCTGAGCGCCAGTACTCTTTACCTGTTAAGTTGCTGATTGCTAATGTCATGTTCCATGGGTCTGCACTATAGCCAATTGCAGCATCAACACGGTTGAAGCCTTCCATTTTGGTCTGGTTGTTGATGTTGGGATAATACGAACCGACATAGGTTACCCCAATTTCACCATAGAGGCTGTCCGTCGGAAGATAGCGTACAAACAAGTTACCTGTATTTTTTGAGGTATTGGCTAAATAGTTGCCGACATTTTCTGGTTTTTCTTTGTCTTTGTTTACGCGTGCATCGGTATAGCCATAACCACCACGAATAAAGACATTATCCAAAGCGCGACCAATGAAGCTGAACTCTAAACCTTGCGATTGGTGTTCACCACCGATTGCCCAGACATCAGGCTGCTCGTCAGGATTGGGGCGGTAACGAATGTTCTTTTTACGGATGTCATACAGTGAAAACTGAGTATTCAGGCGTTGTTCTAACCAGTCGCTCTTGATGCCGACTTCATATTGCTCGTTATATTGTGGTTCTGCATTAAAGATATTCATATCTTGGCTTGCTGAAGAAATAGGATTCACACCCATTGATCCGCCAAAGGGTGCGAAACTTTTGCTATATGAGGCATACAGGCTTTGATGTTCAGTTGGTTGCCAGACGATACCGACATTCGGACTGACGGAATCATCGCTGATTGAACGTTTCCGCTTATCAGGATCGGCATTCGGCAGTTTATTGGTGGTAGAAAAATCATAACGATCATAACGCAGCCCCAACATCAATTTGAGTTGTTCATTTAAGCTCAGCAAATCTTGCGCAAAGAAGCCTAAGCTGGTGCCTTGGTTATAATTGTGTTGACTGATTTTCAGTGGTCCTGTCCCGCGGCTAGATTCACGTGCACCTGTAATTGGATTCACATAGCCATAAATTGCTGAACCATTTTGATTGCTGTTGGCTAAACGGGGTTCACGCTGCTCATAGGTCCAGTCACTTCCCAAGACAAGATTGTGCTTAATCGATCCTGTATCAAATTCACCTTTAAGATCAAAGGTATTGCTGGTGGTTTTATTGCTGGTTTGTTGCCAGTAATAAATTTGAGAGATTTCTCCCACATGACCCTTACAGGTTCCTGCATTGCGAATCTGAGTGGCTTCAGTCGCGCAATATCCACCTAAGTAGAAATGATCAAAATTCTGTTCGGCCTGTCGGTAGCTTGCGGCCCAATGAAAACTCCAGTTGGGCGTCAAGGAGTAATTGAGGTCGCTACGCACGACTTGTAATAAGTCATCAACATAATCACCATCCTGCGCAAAGCCCGTTTTAATGGAGGTGCCCGCAGGTAAACTCGAATAACTTGGACCGCGGTCAGGTACACGGCTTAATTTGTCATAAGTGTATTGGGTGGTCCATGTCAGGCTTTCATCATCATTTTTATAGGTAAAACTCGGCGAGAGCATTTCAATCTGATTATCAATCCCACTGCGGAAACTCCCAGATTCGCCATATTCACCCGTTAAACGAACCGCCCAATGGTCATTGAGAACTTGGTTGATATCAGCGGTTGTACCATAAGTGTCGTAAGAGCCAATATAAGTTCCTACCGAACTTTTTGAGTCAAAGTTTGCGTATTTGCTGACCATGTTGATCACGCCACCGCCTGCACTGCGCCCATATAACACCGAAGCAGGACCTTTGAGAATTTCAATCCGTTCAATATTGGCGGTACTCCGACGTACTTGGCCACTTTCTCGGATTCCATCACGGTAGATGTCACCCGTATCTGCAGAAAATCCTCGCAATGTGATGCCATCTCCACGCATATCATAGTTGCTGGAAACCCCCGGCGTACCTTGTAGCATGATGCTTATATCATTGCTGCCGTAAATTTTATATTTTTGAACATCAATGGTATCAATGGTTTGGGGAATGTCCTTCTTCTTTAACCCATTGCGCGTCACATTGGCTTGATCATAATCCACATAGCTTTTAATCGGGTCAAGCTCACTCATGGCTTCAATTTTGAGTGTGGGTAATACCGCATGAGTGGAAGTTTTTTGAACATGATTGGGTTGTAAAGTCTCAGTATTATTTGACGTTTCTAGGTCTTCAGCAGCCATAGCATGTGCATTGATCATCATGCAGCTGAGGAGACTATATTGAAAAAAAGTGGAACCACAAATGAGGCGTGGTGAAAAGTAAGACATATGCAAGCTCTGCAACATGAAAATTAAGAATAATAATGAGAATTATAATCATTAACTAAAATAAGACAAGTTTTTATGAATTCTTTACTCAATATTCATGTTTTCTACATATTAATCTTAGAAGTGGTAAGAGGTTATGCTGTAGCAGATGAATGTTCAGGCAAGGGTAATAAAGATGCATTAGGCTTTATCAAGGCAATTTAAATCACTCAGTCTTTTATTGAGGGTGAAGAGGGTTGCTCTGTGGCATCACACAAAAGGCAATTGAGTTCTACGCCCAACTTCTCTTGACGCCCTTGTTCAGTCATCACCCAAGGACGATTTTGCCAAGGCGGTGTATGCCGTACATGCTGGCTATGTCCACACGCCAAATCAGCCACCCAATGCTGTTCCTCATCTTGATGAAAGCCAATAATTGCTTGCCGCATAGCAGAATCCTCCACAACTTATACAAAATTATCCATAAGCGAAAAACGAAATTCAGAAATAGAAACCCATAATCTCCGTTATACTCCTTGAGGATTATACTTTTTAAAAAGAGCTTTGATTATGCGCGTACTTGTTGTGATGGATCCCATCGAAAGTGTCAATTTGAAAAAAGACTCCACCATGGCGATGTTGTGGGCGGCAAGCCGTCGTGGACACGAACTTGGTTATGCATTACAACAAGATTTATATATCGAGCAAGGCAAGGCTTTTGGTCTGATTGCACCGTTACAGGTGTTTGAAGATTACAACCATTATTATGAATTGGATGAAAAGAAGAAAGAATCCATCGCAGCTTATGATGTGGTGTTGATGCGTAAAGACCCACCGTTTGATATGAACTTTGTTTATACCACTTACATTTTAGAGCAGGCGGAACGTGAAGGCGCATGGGTCATTAACAAGCCACAAAGCTTACGTGACTGTAATGAAAAACTGTTTGCGACTCAGTTCCCTGAACTGCAAGTCCCGACTTTGGTGACGTCACAACAAGGCTTGATTCGTGAGTTCATTAAAGAACAGGGTGATGTTATTGTGAAACCGCTGGATGGTATGGGTGGCATGGGCATTTTCCGTCTGTATCAAGATGGCGTGAACATTGGTTCGACCATTGAAATTCTGACCAATCATGGCACGTTGCCGATTATGGCTCAGCGCTATATTCCTGAAATTGTCGAAGGGGATAAACGCATCTTGATGATCAATGGAGAGCCTGTACCTTATTGCTTGGCACGAATTCCACAAAATGGTGAAGTGCGTGGCAACTTGGCGGCAGGTGGTCTGGGTGAAGCGCGTCCATTGACTGAAAATGACCGTAAAATTGCGGCAAAAGTCGGTCCGTTCCTGTGTGAAAAAGGGCTGATTTTTGTGGGTCTGGATGTGATTGGGAATTATGTGACCGAAATTAATGTCACCAGCCCAACCTGTATTCGTGAAATTGACAACAAGTTTGGCACTCAAATTGCGGATGATCTATTTGCGGTATTGGAAGCAGGCCGTCCAGCAGTCTAATCAGCATTATTCTGTTTTGAACGCCTCAATCATACTGTCGTGGTTGAGGTAATTTTCGCTGGTTTTGGCTGAAAAGAAACAGTGCGAGATCAGCGTGAATATGTGGACGATTTTTCGTTTTTAACAAAGATAGAGGTTTTTTGTACTAGATTAATAATAAAACTTGTTTAAACTTACAAAACTGAAGAAAAAAACAATGAAACGCTGGGTGAAACAAAGCAAATAAACTTTCGCGCCCCCTCGTTTGTGATTACAATTGTTAACTTAAAATGAAATTTTTGCTTATTTTTTTGAATTGAAGAATTAGACCGTGACTGATGCTCAGCAAATAAAGCCCAAACGCGTGATGATGATGGCCGCAGGTACCGGTGGACACGTTTTTCCAGCACTTGCCGTTGCAAAACAATTGCAACAACAAGGGGCACAAGTGTCTTGGTTGGCAACGCCAACAGGCATGGAAAACCGATTATTAAAAAATCAAAATATTCCAATTTACCAGATTGATATTCAAGGCGTGCGCGGCAATGGTGTGGTGCGTAAATTATTGGCGCCTTTTAAAATTCTAAAAGCCACCGTTAGTGCCATGCGCTACATGAAACAGTTAAATATTGAGGCTGTTGCTGGTTTTGGGGGCTATGTGGCTGGGCCGGGTGGTCTGGCAGCGCGTGTACTGGGAATTCCCGTGCTGATCCATGAACAAAATGCGATTGCAGGCTTTACCAATACCCAATTGTCACGCGTAGCAACCACAGTGTGTCAGGCATTTCCGCAGACCTTTCCAGCGCAAGCCAAGATTGTGACCACAGGCAATCCTGTACGCAAAGAAATTACCGAAATTTTAAATCCGTCTTGGCGTTATCAAGAACGTGAAAAAGCCCATCAACCGCTCCGCATTTTAATTGTCGGGGGGTCTTTGGGCGCGAAGGCACTGAATGAGTGTGTACCCGAAGCCTTAAAGCTGTTGAATGTACCGATTCGTGTCTATCACCAATGTGGTCAAAACCATGCTGAGGCGACACAGGCGCAATATGCAAATGCACCTGCGAATTTGGACGTCGAAGTGCATCCGTTTATTGACGATATGGCGCAAGCCTATTCTGAGGCAGATTTAATTATTTGCCGTGCGGGTGCTTTAACGGTGACGGAAATTGCAACAGCGGGTGTGGCGGCTATTTTTGTTCCGCTGCCAAGTGCGGTGGATGATCATCAGACGGCCAACGCTAAGTTTTTAGCAAAAACTGGCGCTGCAAAAATTTGTCCGCAAGCCCAGATGACGCCTGAAAGTTTAAAAGAATTGTTAGTGCCGTTAATGAATCGTCAATTGTTGTCTGAAATGGCAGTCAAAGCGCGTCAACAGGCTCAACCCGATGCAACTCAACATGTCGTTGAGCTAATTCAAGAATTGTAATTAGAGTAAGCTATGTCTCCATCTACACCTGCTGATCAAGCAAAAAAGTTAATTAAAATCCCAGAAATGCGTCGTATTAAGCACATCCATTTCGTGGGTATTGGTGGTGCTGGGATGTGCGGCATTGCTGAAGTCTTGAAAAACCAAGGTTATAAAGTTTCAGGTTCGGATATTAAAGCCTCGAAAACCACTGCTCAGCTCGAAGAAAACGGCATTAAAGTTTATATCGGGCACGCGGCTGAAAATATTGCAGGTGCGAATGTGCTGGTGGTTTCAACTGCAATTGATCCAGAAAATCCAGAGATTAAATCGGCGATTGAACACCGTATTCCTGTGGTGCGTCGTGCAGAAATGCTGGGTGAATTGATGCGTTACCGTCACGGTATCGCGGTTGCGGGTACGCATGGTAAAACCACAACCACCAGTCTTGTGACCTGTATGTTGGCAGAAGAAAACCTCGATCCAACTTATGTTATCGGTGGTTTGCTGAATCGTACGGGTGTCAATGCAGCATTGGGTGCCAGCCGTTTTATTGTGGCAGAAGCGGATGAGTCAGATGCCTCTTTCCTGCATTTACAACCAATGGCCGCCATTGTCACCAATATTGATGCAGACCATATGGATACCTATGGTGGTAGCTTCGATGTGCTCAAAGACACCTTTGTTCAGTTCTTACAGAACATGCCATTTTATGGTTTAGCTGTGGTGTGTGGTGATGATGCCAATATCCGTGAAATCATGCCGCGCATTGGTCGTCCATTGGTGACTTATGGCTTCAATGAAGACAATGACATTCGTGCAGTCGATATTCTGCAAGAAGGCATGCAGTCACACTTTACTGTATTGCGTAAAGACCGTGAGCCATTACGTTTGACCATTAATTTGCCGGGTTTGCATAACATCCTGAATGCGCTTGCAGCAATTGGGATTGCGACCGATGAAGGCGTGTCAGATGCTGCGATTGCGCGTGCACTAGAAGGCTTCAGTGGTGTGGGTCGCCGTTTCCAAGTTCAAGGTGAATTTGCATTGGGCGAAGGCAATGTGAAATTGGTGGATGACTATGGTCATCACCCGAAAGAAGTGGAAGCGACCATTAAAGCAGCGCGTGCTAGCCACCCAGATCGCCGTCTAGTGATGTTGTTCCAGCCGCACCGTTTTAGCCGTACCCGTGATTGTTTTGATGACTTTGTGGATGTGTTGTCGCAAGTGGATCAATTACTGTTGCTTGAAGTTTATCCTGCTGGGGAAAAACCAATCGTTGGTGCCGACAGTCGTGCCTTAGCACGCAGTATTCGCCTGCGTGGTGAAGTCGAGCCGATTTTGATCGATCCTGTGGATGGCAACCTGCCAAACGTGATGCGTAAAGTGTTACAAGCGAATGACTTGTTATTAACACAAGGCGCAGGTAATGTGGGAGCTATCTCAGTTGAGCTGGCGCAGCATCAATTATACGTGGACTAATTACGGTCTCTGGTTTTATTAAAAGTTATAACAGTTTAAGGATAAAAACGTGTCAAATGCTTCAAAGTTCGGCAAAGTTGCCGTGTTGCTTGGTGGTAAATCAGCTGAGCGTGAGGTTTCTCTCGATAGTGGTCAGGCGGTACTTGAAGCATTGATTCGTTCTGGGGTAAATGCCGAGGCATTTGATCCTCAAAATCGTAGTGTGACTGAATTGGTGGGCTATGATCGTGCCTTTATTGTGTTGCATGGTCGTGGCGGGGAAGATGGTCAGATTCAAGGTGTCTTGGAGTGGTTAAACATTCCGTACACAGGCACTGGCGTACAAGGCTCTGCCATTGGTATGGACAAGGTCAAAACCAAGCAAATCTGGCAGGGTTCAGACTTGCCAACCGCACCATATCGCATTGTGGATAAAGATACAGACTTGGCTGAAGTCGTGCAAAGCTTAGGCCTGCCGTTGATTATCAAACCAGTACATGAAGGTTCGAGCGTCGGCATGAGCAAGGTTGAAAAAGCAGAAGATTTATCGGCTGCAATTGCCAAAGCCACTCAGCATGATGCTGTGGTCATGGCGGAAAAATGGATTACAGGACGTGAATTCACGATTTCATTCTTGAATGGTCAACCGTTACCTGTGATTCGTTTACAACCCCCTGCGGATGTTGCGTTCTACGATTATGAAGCAAAATATCAGCGTAACGATGTGCAATATGGCATTCCATGTGGCTTGACTGAGGCTGAAGAGCAACGTTTACAAGCCTTATGCTTGCGTGCATTCCAAGCGGTGGGTGCAAGTGGCTGGGGACGTATTGATGCCATGCAAGATGAGCAGGGCAATTTCTGGTTGCTTGAAGTGAATACAGTTCCAGGTATGACCAGTCACTCGTTGGTGCCTAAAGCAGCCAATGCAGTGGGTTATAGTTTTGATGCATTATGTGTCGCAATTTTAGAACAAACACTTACAGGTGCAGCACACTAAGTTATGGCTCAACTTCCAGCATCGATGCGCCGCAAACGCGCCGCAATTACCTCGATACATGACAAACCACCCACGCGTCAGGAACAACTGACCAACGTAGGCGGCTGGTTGCTTTTGGTCATTGCCTTTGTGGTGCTGGCTGCTGGAGTGTTTGGCTTATATAAAGTAATGACGGATGCCCGAGTGGCAGATCTGGACGTGGTGGGCACCCGTTCCGATGCAGAGCAGCGCCAAGTAATGTTGCATGTGGCACCGACGGTACAAAATAATTACTTTACCTCTGATTTAGAGCAAATTCGGGATCGCGCATTAGAGTTGTCGTGGGTGGATCGTGTGGTGGTTTCTCGCGCTTGGCCAAATGCCATTCGTGTTCGCGTGATGCCACGTCATGCAATCGCCCGTTGGGGAACAGGACGCCTACTCAGTGACAGCGGTGATGTTTTTGCTGAAGTGACCCCGCGAAATTATCAACAATTGCCACTGCTTCATGGGCCGATGAGCCAATCTAAAACCATGATGCGTCGCTATAATGAAATTAATCAGTTATTCCTTCCAGTCAACCTTCGGCTAAAAGAATTATATTTAACGGAGCGTATGACTTGGTTTATGCAGTTTGATTCTGGATTACGTGTTATTGTTGATCAAGATCAGACCATGAGTAAGCTACAACGCTTGAGTCATCTTGCGCAAAGTGATTTGAAACCCGTGTGGTCACAAATTTCGTCAATCGATTTACGGTATAGGAACGGCTTGGCCATCCAATGGAAAAGTGCAGCTCCACCGAAAATTGCAAATGGTCACTTTGTTGTAACGATTA
Organism: Acinetobacter sp. NigerLNRRAM0016; assembly: GCF_054112845.1. Taxonomy (NCBI): domain Bacteria; kingdom Pseudomonadati; phylum Pseudomonadota; class Gammaproteobacteria; order Moraxellales; family Moraxellaceae; genus Acinetobacter; species Acinetobacter sp. NigerLNRRAM0016. The sequence goes on along the minus strand of NZ_JBSYVT010000025.1, from coordinate 28,497 downwards.
ATGACACAAGCATTGCGGATGGGATAAATGCAAAGCCATAATGACTGGCTTTATAAATAGAGGCGTAAAGCCATAAATTAAACAAACATGTAATGGTAGTAAATAATGAGTGAAGCTGTTCCCTCAGTTGTTGCGATTGACATTGGGACACATAAAGTTTCAGTTTTGATTGGTAAGGTGCACGCCCCAGACAAGATTCAGGTCATTGGGATGGCGACGGCACGTAACCGCGGTATGAACAAAGGCAAAATCGTGAGCTTGGATAAAGTCATCACGGCGATAAAAAATGCCGTTCAGGAAGCGGAAGATATGGCTGAGTGCCGTGTGCACTCGGCTTGGGTTTCAATTCCAAGTGCAGAATTAAAAAGTTTTTACGCTTCGGGTCGTACCCCAATTGAAAATGCCGAACATAGTATTACCACCAATGAAGTGGTTAGAGCATTAGAATTGGCAAAAGCCAGTCATATTACTTCAGACCACTATTTAGTGAGTGCGGTGCCTTTAGGCTTTGAACTGGATGATTCTCCAGAATGGGTGCAAAACCCGATTCGAATGTCTGCGCACAGCATGAAAGGGCATTATCAGTTGATGATGTTGCCGATCAGCACCATGCAGAATCTGGATCGAGCCATGAAAGGAGCGAACATCACCGTTGAAAAAATGGTGGTGTCGTGCTTAGCGACGGCTGAAGCCAGCTTGCTCAAAGATGAAAAAGAATATGGAGTCTGCTTGCTCGACATGGGCGCTGGCACCACCAATCTTGCGGTCTATTTAGACGGTCGTCTTGCCATGGCTGAAACATTGCAGCGTGGCGGTGAACATGTAACGCGTGATATTGCTGCAGTTTTACAGACCACCACAGAAGAAGCAGAAAGAATTAAGCTGCTCTATGGTTGCGTCGACTTAAAAGTGGTAAAACCAGATCATATGATTCAAATTCAAGGCATTGATGGTCCGCAAACCATTAGTCGGATTGAGTTATCTGAAATTATGATTGCCCGTTACGAAGAAATTCTGACCCAAGTTCGCGAAGTGTTGGAACGCAGTGGCGCGATTCATGGTTTGTATCATGGTGTGGTTTTAACTGGAGATGCCTGTCAGATTGAAGGTATGGTCAGTTTGGTACGCCGTATGCTTGGTATTTCTGCACATTTGGGGAATCCGCCTGTGCAGGTTTATGCCGATGAACCGTATTTGGCATCGTTGCGTCGTTCGCAATATGCGACTGCAGCAGGCTTGTTGATGTTTAGTCAGGGTGATCCACAAGAAACATTGGTCGAAACAGTTGACCCTGAAACGCTGTCGTTTTGGAAACGTGCAGGACGGGCTTGGTCAGGGTTAAATGATAAGTTGAAGTCTATTTTTTAGTTGTATTTTTTGGGAATATTGTTTGGAAGTTGTACGTTAAGCAGTCGAGACTTGACAAGCTAGACATAGCGCAGCATCCTAAAACCAATTTTTATTTATGCAGATCAAGGCAGTATACGGGCTTAAGTGACTGCCAATTACGAATTAGGAAATTTAAAGGTCATGGCCTCATTTGAATTTTTAGAAGATGATCAAAACGATAGCAACGGTCAAGCCCGTTTCACTGTATTTGGTGTAGGTGGTGCAGGCGGTAATGCTGTTCAACACATGTTGGAATCTGACATTCAAGGCGTAAAATTTGTTTGTGCCAATACGGACAAACAAGCATTAGACCGTATGAATGCACAATTCAAAATTCAGTTGGGTGAGCAAAGCACGCGTGGTCTGGGTGCAGGTGCCAATCCGCAAGTGGGACAAACCGCTGCTGAAGAAAGTCGCGAGTTAATTCGTCAGCATCTTGAAGGCACCGATATGGTGTTCGTGACTGCAGGTATGGGTGGTGGTACAGGTACAGGTGCTGCACCCGTGGTTGCCGAAATTGCCAAAGAAATGGGGATTTTGACCGTAGGTGTGGTCACTACACCATTCAACTTTGAAGGTAAGCGTCGTCAACAATCTGCGGAAAAAGGCATTGAGGCTTTAGAGGCACATGTCGACTCGTTAATCATCATTCCGAACCAACGCTTATTAAAAGTGTTCCGCGACATCTCAATGAAAGATGCCTATAAGAAAGCGGACGATGTATTGCTGAATGCAGTCCGTAGTATCTTTGATTTGGTGGTTCGTCCTGGTCATATCAACCTTGACTTTGCTGACTTGAAAACTGCAATGAGTACTCGTGGTTATGCCATGATGGGTGCAGGTTCTGGTCGTGGTGAGCATCGTGCACGCCAAGCAGCAGAACAGGCGATTCGTAGTCCATTGTTAGATAACGTCACCATTATGAATGCCAAAGGCATTTTAATTAATGTGACGGGTGGTGATGATGTGACATTTGGTGAGATCGAAGAAATCACTGATGTTGTAAACCAAATCGTTGACTTGGATGAAGGTCAGGTATTCTACGGTACCGTATTTGATCCAGATGCGCGTGATGAAATTAGCGTCACTGTGATTGCAACAGGTTTAACCCGTAATTCGGCGGATGCCATTGAGCCAACCAAACGCCCAACCACGGCACAGGTGTCACGTTCTGCAACTACAGCACATGCTGCAGTTGAAGAAGATGATGTTCCTGCGATTCAACGTCAACAAACCGATTCACCTGCGATTAATGCAGCGTCATCGGCGGGTGCTTCACGTCCTACACCAATGAGCATTCAAGATTATTTGAAGAATCAGCAACGTAAGTAATTATTTAATAATATCTTTTTATCAAGATATGACAAAAAGGTAGCGCATTCGCTACCTTTTTGTTTTTTATCAATGGCTAAATATGCTAACGTATAGCGGTTTTATGGGCAGATGATAGAAAAAGCATGTTGAAACAGCGTACCCTGCAACGTGTCGTGAAAGCGAGCGGTATTGGTCTTCATAGTGGGCAAAAGGTATTAATGAACTTTGTGCCGCACCATGTGGATGGGGGCATTGTGTTTCGTCGTATTGATCTTGATCAGCCTGTCGACATTCCTGCCGATGCCATGCTGATTCAAGAAGCCTTTATGTGCTCCAATTTGGTTCAAGAAAATGCCAAAGTGGGCACCATTGAGCACGTGATGAGTGCAATCGCAGGTCTAGGCATTGATAATTTAATTATTGAAGTCTCTGCTTCTGAAGTCCCAATTATGGATGGCAGTGCAGGCCCGTTTATTTATCTATTAATGCAGGGCGGTTTGGTCGAGCAAAATGCACCAAAAAAATTCATCCGAATTTTAAAGCCTGTTGAAGCACTCATTGATGATAAGCGTGCCATCTTTACCCCGCACTCGGGTTTTCAACTCAATTTCACCATCGATTTTGACCATCCCGCATTTAAAAAAGAATATCAGTCTGCCACCATTGATTTCTCTACTGAAACTTTTGTCTACGAAGTGAGTGAGGCACGTACTTTCGGCTTTATGAAAGATCTCGATTACCTCAAAGCCAATAACTTGGCATTGGGTGCAAGCTTAGATAATGCGATTGGGGTCGATGATACAGGTGTGGTCAATGAAGAAGGACTACGCTTCTCTGACGAATTTGTTCGTCACAAAATATTAGATGCCGTGGGCGATTTATATTTATTGGGGCATCAAATTATTGCGAAATTTGATGGATATAAGTCAGGGCATGCTCTAAACAACCAATTGTTGCGCAATGTCCAAAGTGATCCAAGCAGCTACGAAATTGTAACATTTGATGACATCGATCAATGTCCAATCCCTTATGTAAGTGTGACATAAGTCATTGTCTTACATGGGTTACATTATAATATAATAAATAAGAGTGTGATAATTGTCACATTTAAGCATAGAAACATTTTCTAGTGACGCGTCTAGGTTACTTTTTATTGCTTGCCAAACGTAGCATCGCTTGGCTAAGCTTAGGGTCGCTCACAAAGTCAGCAGCCCCTTTTAATAAGTCTTGGGTTTCTGTGCTTAAAGACCGAGAAGATGGTTCAGTGGTCGGGTGTGTAGTTTTGGGGGAAACTCTCAAACGTACCTGAAGCTTTTGTAAATCTTTAAGTTCTTCGAGTCGAGCTAATTCAACAATATAGTGTTTTTGCAAATAACCCAGCTGACTCACCATCGCTTGATTTTCACCTGTTATGGTCAAAACACCATGTTGATAACAAGCAACCTGCCATTGCTCTGGTTGAGGCAATAGCGGTTGAATAAGTTTGCTAAGTTTCTGCCATGCAGCAACTTGGGTTGAGAGAAACGATAAGTTTCCTGTTTTTATGCGTTTTCTTGTTTGTTGAAAGAGATTCTCTGGTTCGGACATACATATTACCTTCATATTTGTGTCTTAATCTTATGCGCTCCTTTCAGTAGATATCAAGGAAGAGATCACGCAAGGAACTTTTGTAAGAACAGTTTAAAGAGGTTTTTATGCACACGAGACGTATTTTATTGGCGTTTTCTTTAGCAGCTTCGGCCGCATCGGTCGCTTTCGCTGATTTAGTTCAATTGAATTCAAATACCACTGTTTCACCAGATCGTATTGAGCAGCTTACTCAAACACTTGCCCAAGGTTCGTATGCTGAACCTGAAGATATTGATATCCCTGCAAGCACACAAGTATCCGTTAAGCTGCGTGAAAAAACAGTTGAACTCAACAACGAGTCGATTGCTAAAAAATATGGCACTAAAGCTACGTATTCAGCATCTTCAAATAATCCTTATTCATGGTTAGTGACGCATCCATTGCCAGACATGAAACGTGTGAGCTCAAACTATGGTGGTCGTACCATGGGCGGCCGCGCTGAACATCACTCTGGATTGGATTTGTCTGCGCCAAGTGGTACCCCGATTTATGCAACGGGTCCTGGTGTCGTAACCAAGTCGGGTTGGGGCTCAGGTTATGGTCAATACGTTGAAATCAATCACGGAAATGGCTATATCACGCGTTATGCACATGCTTCTCGTCTAGTGGCACGTGTGGGTGATCGCGTAGAAGCGGGTGAACACATTGCCAATGTTGGCTGTACCGGTCGCTGTACGGGTCCACACTTACATTATGAAGTTGTAAAAGATGGTCAGCGTAAAAATCCATCTACCTACTTAGCGATGTTGCCATAATCGTACCTCGAATTTATTCCATAAATTCCTTCAAAGGCAGTACATTGGGTCTAACCTCTTTCCAATGTGCTGCCTTTTTGTTTCTGTGAGTTTTGCACCAAAACAAGGATGTTTTCTTCACCTTTTTTCATACTATCAGGCAAAAGAATTTTGTTTGTATAAAAAATCTACATTATTGGCGATTTTTTGTTAATTTGAGTGTTAAATCGTCAGCAATTATTTATTTTATAAATAGTGGTGCATGTCCGTATTCAGCTGTAGCGATAACTTCTAATACCAAAGTATGGTACATATATAAAATAGATTAAGCTCAAGGAATAGGTGGATTATGGCGTTTTATGGCGATACTGATGCGCAAGAAACCCAAGAATGGCAAGATGCTTTTGATTCGGTTCTAAAACACATGGGAACAGAACGCGCTGCATTTTTATTAGAAAAATTATATCAACGTGCAATCGCGAAACATGTTCCTATTCAGCGCTTAAATACTCCTTATTTAAATACGGTTTCAGTTGACGAAACTCCTGCAATGCCAGGCGACCAGGATATGGAGCGTCGTATTCGTGCGCTGATCCGTTGGAACGCTTTGGCAATGGTTTTACGTGCCAACAAAACAGGTGATGACTTAGGTGGTCACTTGGCAAGCTTTGCATCTTCAGCAACTTTATACGATGTTGGTTTTAACCACTTCTTCCGCGCAAACAGTAATAACTTTGGCGGAGATATGATTTATTACCAAGGTCACTGTGCGCCTGGTATTTATGCACGTTCTTTCTTGGAAGGACGTTTAACTGAAGAACAGTTAAGCAATTTCCGTCGTGAAGTGGGCGGTAACGGTTTGCCAAGCTATCCACATCCATATTTAATGCCGGACTATTGGCAGTTCCCAACGGTATCGATGGGTCTGGGTCCAATCATGTCGATTTATCAAGCACACATTCAAAAGTACTTGATGAACCGTGGTTTGATCAAAGAAGAAGATCGTAAAGTCTGGGCTTATCTTGGCGATGGTGAGATGGATGAGCCAGAAAGTACGGGTGCAATCTCGCTTGCTGGTCGTGAGAAATTGGATAACCTGATCTGGGTGGTGAACTGTAACTTACAGCGTCTAGATGGTCCAGTACGTGGTAACGGTAAAATCATTCAAGAATTAGAATCGTTATTCCGTGGCGCGGGCTGGCGTGTCATTAAAGTAGTCTGGGGTCGTCATTGGGATCCATTATTGGCGAAAGACACCACAGGTGCTTTAAAAGCAGTGATGGAAGAAACAGTTGATGGTGAGTACCAACGCTATCAAGTGAAAGGCGGCGCATATATGCGTGAGAAATTCTTTGGCAAGTATCCAGAAGCTGCGGAATTGGTCAAAGATCTAAGTGATGAAGACATCGACAATCTTAACCGTGGTGGTCATGACCCGTACAAGGTGTTTGCAGCCTATGCGGAAGCAATGAAAGCCAAGGGGCAACCAACCGTTATTCTTGCGAAAACGGTTAAAGGTTACGGTTTGTCTGAAGAAATTGAAGCGGTGAACAAAACGCACCAAATCAAAAAAATGCAGATCGACTCTTTGAAATATGTGCGTGACCGTTTCAACCTTCCATTTACAGATGATAAGTTAGAAGAGCTTCCATTCTACCGTCCAAGTGAAAACTCGCCAGAAATGAAGTATATGAAGGCGCGTCGTGAAGCTTTAGGTGGCTATTTACCTGCACGTCGTAAAGAGAGTGAGCAATTAGCCATTCCTGAATTGTCGGTATTTGATGCGGTACTCAAAGGTTCTGCGGGCAAAGAACAATCCACCACCATGGTGATGGTGCGTTTAATCGCGTCTTTATTGAAAGAAAAAGCAATTAAAGACCGCGTAGTACCAATCGTTCCAGACGAAGCGCGTACTTTCGGTTTGGAAGGGATGTTCCGTCAGTTGGGTATTTATGCTGCGCATGGTCAGAAATATACCCCTGAAGACCAAGAACAGTTGATGCATTACCGTGAAGCCAAAGACGGTCACATGTTACAAGAAGGGATTAACGAAGCGGGTGCGATGAGTGCATGGGCAGCGTTGGCAACCAGTTATTCAACCAATAACTTGCCAATGATTCCAATGTACATGTACTACTCAATGTTTGGTTTCCAACGTATCGGTGATATTGCATGGGCGGCAGGTGATGCTCAAGCGCAAGGCTTCTTACTCGGTGCTACTGCAGGTCGTACCACACTGAACGGTGAAGGCTTACAACACCAAGACGGTCACTCACACATCCTTGCGAACACCATTCCAAACTGTGTCTCGTATGACCCATGTTTCGGTTATGAATTGGCGGTGATCGTGCATGATGGTTTACAACGTATGTATGTGAACCAAGAACGTGTGTTCTATTACCTCACTGTAATGAATGAAAACTATGAGCATCCTGAAATGCCAGCAGGTGCAGAGGAAGGCATTAAACGTGGTATGTACTTGTTCCAACAAGATGAAAAAGCCACTGTTCAATTGCTCGGTTCGGGTGTGATTCTGCGTGAAGTGATCAAAGCGGCGAAGATTTTACGTGATGAATACCAAATCCATTCAAATGTATGGAGTGTGACCAGCTTTAACGAGTTGGCGCGTGATGGTATGGCATGTGAAGAATACAACCGCCTACATCCTTTAGCTGAACAAACCAAAGAAGCGTGGGTATCTGAGTTGCTTCGTCCTACAGATGGTATCGTGGTGTCTGCAACGGATCATATGCGTGCTTATAGCGAACAAATCCGTGCTTATTTACCAGACAACCGTCCATTCGTGGCTTTAGGTACTGATGGTTATGGTCGTTCAGATACACGTGCCAACCTACGTAGCTACTTCGGTGTCGATGCAGCGCATATTGTGGTTGCAACCTTGAAAAAGTTAGCGGACGAAGGTGAAGTAGATGCACGCTTAGTCAAAGATGCGATTTCTTCATTTGAACTTGATACAGACCGTCCAGTGGCATGGGCACCTCAGGCGCACCCTGAAGTTCATGCAGTTGCGGACTACAAAGAACAATCAGGTGAGGAGAACTAAGTATGCAAATTACAACACCTGATATTGGCGTAGATAAAGCTACGGTTGCCGAAATTTTAGTGAAAGTGGGCGATCAGATTGCGGTGGATGACAGTCTGGTTTTGCTTGAGTCTGATAAAGCCTCTGTTGAAGTGCCAAGCACTTCAGCAGGCGTGGTGAAAAGCATTAAAGTTACAGTGGGTGATGAAGTTTCTGAAGGCGCTGTCCTGATTGAGCTTGAATCAGAAGCTGCTGCGACTCCTGCTGCTGCAAAAGTTGAAGAAAAAGCGGCTGAACCTGCTGCAGTGGTTGCAACACCAGAAGTGGCTGCCCCTGTTGCAGCGAGCCAAGCAGCGACAAGTGCTGTGGTTGATGTACAAGTACCAGACATTGGCGTTGAAAAAGCAGTTGTGGGTGAAATTCTGGTTCAAGTTGGCGATACGATTGAGATCGATCAAAGTATCGTGGTGGTTGAATCGGACAAAGCGACGGTTGAAGTGCCGAGTACAGTTGCGGGCACAGTGAAAAGCATTGAAATTCAAGCTGGCGACACCGTGAAAGAAGGTGTGGTGTTGTTAAAGGTGAAAGTGGCAGGTGCTGTAGCTCCAGCAACGACTACGCCAGCAGCTGTCAGCACGCCTGCTCCAGTTGCTGAGCCTGTACAAGCAGCGGTTGCTCCTGCAGCACCAGTGGCAGCAGGACCAGTTGAAATTACTGTACCTGACTTGGGTGTCGACAAAGCTGCAGTCGCTGAAATTTTGGTGAATGTGGGTGATCGTGTTGAGAATGATCAAAGCATTATTGTGGTTGAATCGGATAAAGCGACCGTTGAAGTGCCAAGCACGACTGCGGGTGTGATTAAAGCCATTCATGTTGCTGCTGGACAAAGTGTTGCACAGGGCATGCCTTTGGTGACGATTGAAGCTGAATCGGCAGCGCCTGCGGCGCAAGTGGCCGCAGCACCAGCCAAAGCACAAACCCAAGCCGCTACTGCACCAGCACCGCAAGCCGCGAAAGTTGAATCTGCACCTGTAGCGACAACTGGGGCAGACAAACTGACCAAAGAACAAAGTGCAGAAAATGCAAAAGTGTATGCAGGTCCTGCAGTGCGTAAATTGGCACGTGAGTTGGGCGTTGTACTGGCTCAAGTACAAAACTCAGGTCCACATGGTCGCTTGATGAAAGAAGACGTGTTTGCCTATGTAAAAGCACGCTTAACTGCACCACAAGCAGCACCAGTGGCTGCGGCAGCACCAGCAGTTTCAGGCTTGCCGAAATTGCCAGACTTCACGGCTTTCGGTGGTGTGGAAGAAAAAGTGCTGACGCGTTTACAGCAAGTTTCGATTCCGCAATTGTCATTGAACAACTTCATTCCACAAGTGACGCAGTTCGATTTGGCTGATATTACTGCGTTAGAAGATTGGCGTAATGAGCTAAAAGGCAACTTCAAGAAAGAAGGTATCAGCCTGACCATCATGGCGTTCATCATCAAAGCGGTTGCGCATTTGTTGAAAGAAGAGCGTGAGTTTGCTGGTCACTTGTCGGATGACGGCAAGTCAGTGCTGTTACGTAACGAGATTCATATGGGTATTGCAGTGGCAACCCCAGATGGCTTAACTGTTCCAGTGTTACGTAACCCAGACCAGAAAACCATTAAGCAAATTGCAGTGGAATTGGGTGTGATGGGTCAAAAAGCCCGTGACAAGAAACTTTCTCCGAAAGACTTGCAAGGTGCTAACTTCACCATTTCCAGTTTAGGTGCAATAGGTGGTACTGCATTTACCCCATTGGTGAACTGGCCACAAGTGGCTATTTTAGGGATCTCACCAGCGACCATGCAGCCTGTATGGAATGGTCAAGGTTTTGATCCACGCCTGATGTTGCCGTTGTCTTTGTCTTATGATCACCGTGTGATTAATGGTGCAGATGCGGCACGCTTTACCAATAAGCTCACTAAGTTATTGGGCGATATTCGCAGTTTACTGCTCTAATTTATTTTTAAATCAGCGCATAAAACCTCGCATCGGCGGGGTTTTTTTATGCTGATGGATTTGGATAAATCGTAAAAATCTGTTGTGAAGTCTCGTGCATTTGAATGATTTGGTTAAAATGCATAAAGATGTCAAAGATAAATAGAATGCAGGGAGTTGCATGCAGATGTTTGCCTTTTTTAAATTTATGCTGCCAGTCCTATTGTTGGTTTTGGTGTTGATGGGGCTTTGGCTCAGTGTGCTGCATTTCCCATGGCATTGGGTCACCTATCTGGTGATGGGACTGGAAATTTTCACCGCCACGATTGTCTTTTCAATGGAATATCAGGCACAGCATATTGGGGGTGCCAGTGGTTGGGGCTGCTTTGGCTGGTTGGGGTTTAATGTTGGCTTGGCGATGTTACTGGGATTGTGCCGTGGTGCACTGTGGTTATATCAGCGTTTCGGTTTTTCAGTTTAAAAAGCCAAGCATGGTAGTAGAAAAGGAAAAACTACAATCAAAGATTTGAAAAATTAGTGGAATTTTATATAATACTGATGATTCATTGGGGAGTAGCCGCTTTTTACGCTCCGTAAAAAGGTGATGATCAACATAATTGTTCCACAGAACATGGTCATCATAGCAAAGAACCAAATAAGCTCATTAAACAGCTTTTTTTGTTGGCAAGACCTTTGATTTACCACTCTGCATCAATCTATTTGATTTTGGCTAGCAGGAGGGGTAAGTCATAGGCAAATTTTGCTAGCCAGAGAAAAGATGTTATGCATGAGTTCCTAATTTCGACAGCAATTGTCGCTCTCGCTGAAATGGGTGATAAAACCCAACTTCTTGCCTTATTACTGGCTGCACGTTTCCGTAAACCTGTTCCTATTCTGATTGCCATTTTAGCTGCAACGCTGATTAACCACGGCTTATCTGCGGTATTGGGTCAGTGGATTACGACTGTTTTGAGCCCTGAAGTCTTGATCTGGGTATTGTCACTTGGCTTTATTGGTATGGCCGCGTGGATGCTCATTCCAGATGAACTGGATGATGAAACCGCGAGCATCAATAAATGGCAGAAATTTGGGGTCTTGGGCGCGACCTTCATCCTGTTCTTCTTGGCTGAAATTGGCGACAAAACCCAAATTGCAACAGTAGCTTTAGCGGCACGTTATGACAGTATTTTCTGGGTTATGGCGGGAACAACCGTGGGGATGATGCTGGCCAATGCACCTGCGGTGTTTGTTGGCAATAAACTGGCTGACAAATTGCCAATTGCATTAATTCATAAAATTGGCGCAGCCATCTTCTTGGTGATTGGTGTCTCAACACTGGTACAGCACTACTTCTTCTAAGCAGCCTATGATTTTAAAAAACCCAGCAAAATAGTTGGGTTTTTTATTATGTAAATCAGATAAATAACTTCATAAAACTGCAAACTTGCTCTGTATATTTATTGTAAGTTGGACTGATTCCCTTTATGTTATAGGGAATTAAAAATTGAACTTTTAGAATATAAATATTGGGGTTTTGCTATGGCTTTCGATCGCACCACATCGCAAGTGTTATTTGATAATGGTACGCATAAGTGCATCAGTTTTACCAGTCTAGTCAAAGGGGAAGGCGTTCAGGCAAACCAGTTTCTGATTTTGGATCATGAGCGTGCTGCGGTATTGGACCCAGGCGGTGATTTAACTTATGTTCCGTTAACCATGGAACTGAATAAATATACACGCCTGACCAACCTCGACTATGTGATGGCATCGCATCAAGACCCAGACATTATTACTTCTATGCCCCGCTGGTTGGTGTATACCGATGCCAAAGTGGTGGCTTCAAAGCTGTGGGCACGCTTTTTACCACATTTGAACTCCGCGTTTATGAGCGATCGTATGAAAGGCAATTGGTTGGATCGTCTGATTGAACTGCCTGATCATGGTCAGGTGATTCCTTTGGGGCAGTCTTCGATTGTGGCGATTCCAGCACACTTTTTGCATTCTGTGGGGAATTTCCAGTTTTATGATCCAATTGCGAAAATTCTATTTTCGGGCGACATGGGCGCATCCATGGTCGATGATGCCAATAAACCATTAGAAAATTTTGCTTCACATATTCCGAAGATGAAAGGCTTCCATCAGCGCTATATGTGTTCCAATAAAGTGATTCGTCTTTGGGTCAACATGGTACGCAGCATGGATGTCGAGATGATTGTGCCGCAGCATGGTACGCCATTTATTGGTAAGGACATGATTAACCAATTCCTCGACTGGATTGAAACGCTGGAATGTGGTGTTGATTTGATGGACGAAAGCGTTTTCACCTGTCCAACTTAAATCTTAATCGAATGTAAAAGGAAATTAGTGGATGGATTGACGCTAATTTCCTGAGTTAAAACTGGGTCTGCAAAATGATTTCCAGCGCGCTTGCATTTTTAAATGATATTTTTTTAATAAAAAATGAAATTTAAAGCTAAATTTGTTTATAATAGCGCACGGAAATTACCAGTGAGACTGTTATGTTGACCATCGTTCAAGAAGCGTTAACCTTCGATGATGTCTTATTACTCCCTGCCTATTCTACTGTCCTCCCAAAAGATGTCTCTCTAAAGACACGCCTGACTCGCGGCATTAACTTAAATATCCCTCTCGTTTCAGCAGCAATGGATACCGTGACTGAATCACGTATGGCAATTGCGATGTCACAAAACGGTGGTATTGGTATTTTGCACAAAAACATGGATATTGCTGCACAAGCTGCAGAAGTACGCCGTGTGAAAAAATTTGAAGCAGGTATGGTCAAAGACCCAATTACAGTGACACCAGAAACCACAGTACGTGAGTTGATTGCGATTACGCAAGCCAACAACATCAGTGGCGTGCCTGTAGTAAAAGATGGGAAAGTGGTTGGTATTGTGACAGGACGTGATACACGTTTTGAAACCAACCTTGAGCAGCCTGTAAGCAGCATTATGACGGGTCAAGACCGTTTAGTGACTGTGCGCGAAGGTGAATCGAAAGAACAGATTCAGGCATTATTGCAGAAACACCGTATTGAAAAAGTATTGGTGGTTGGCGAAAACAACGAACTGAAAGGTTTAATTACGGTCACTGACTTCCGTAAAGCTGAACTTTATCCAAACAGTTGTAAAGATGACCTCGGTCGTTTACGTGTGGGTGCTGCAGTCGGTACGGGTGTAGAAACACCAAGCCGCGTAGAAGCTTTAGTGGAAGCGGGTGTTGACGTGATTGTGGTGGATACTGCACATGGTCACTCTGCAGGCGTGATTGAGCGTGTACGCTGGGTGAAACAGAACTACCCTCAAGTTCAAGTGATTGGTGGCAACATTGCAACAGGTGATGCTGCATTAGCGCTTCTGGATGCGGGTGCAGATGCTGTGAAAGTGGGTATCGGTCCTGGTTCAATCTGTACGACTCGTATTGTTGCGGGTATTGGTATGCCACAAATCTCTGCGATTGATAGCGTTGCCAATGCACTGAAAGAACAGATTCCTTTAATTGCCGACGGTGGTATTCGCTTCTCTGGCGATATGGCGAAAGCAATTGGTGCAGGTGCAAGCACGATTATGGTCGGTTCATTGCTTGCAGGTACTGAAGAAGCACCTGGTGAAGTAGAATTCTTCCAAGGCCGTTACTACAAAGCATACCGTGGTATGGGTTCATTGGGTGCAATGGCGGGTGCGACAGGTTCTGCGGACCGTTACTTCCAAGACTCTAAAGCTGGTGCTGAGAAGTTGGTTCCAGAAGGGATTGAAGGTCGTGTACCGTATAAAGGACCTATGGGCAACATCGTGCATCAAATGATGGGTGGCTTACGTTCTTCTATGGGCTATACGGGTTCTTCAACCATTGAAGATCTACGTCAAAATGCAAAATTTGTGAAGATTACGGCAGCAGGTATGTCCGAGTCTCACGTGCATGATGTGACCATTACCAAAGAAGCGCCAAACTACCGCGTTGGTTGATTTTTAGTAAATTAGATTCAAAGAGACCGTCAACACTATGACGGTCTTTTTTGTTTTGGTGTAAAGTATTTCACTATGACAAAAGGTGGATCACAACACCTAGATATAAGAAGTGAGTAAAACATGAGTTATTTTGGCACAGATGGTATTCGAGGGAAATTTGGAGAATTACCAATTACGCCTGAATTTGCACTAAAGCTAGGATTTGCTGCAGGTAAAGTTCTAAAGAAAAATTCGCAAAAAAATAAACCGATTGTGGTCTTGGGTAAAGATACTCGTCTCTCGGGTTATATTTTAGAAGCGGCTTTACAGGCTGGACTGAATGCGGCTGGCGTGTATGTGCATTTATTGGGTCCATTGCCAACACCAGCGATTGCGCATTTAACGCGTGCTTTACATGCCAGCTTAGGTATTGTGATTTCCGCTTCACATAATCCTTATTTTGATAACGGGATTAAATTCTTTTCGGGTGAAGGGAAAAAACTGCCAGATGCTCTACAAGAAGCGATTAATCAAGAATTAGAAAATGAGTTGTTGATTGAAGACACCGCTAACTTGGGTAAAAGTGTGCGGGTCAAAGATGCCAATGGGCGTTATATCGAATTCTGTAAATCGACATTCCCTTACCATTTTGATTTGTCCAATTTAAAAATTGTGGTGGACTGTGCCAATGGTGCTGCGTATAACGTTGGTCCAGCCGTATTTAAAGAGCTCGGGGCATCGGTTATTGCACTTTATAACAGACCCGATGGCTTAAATATTAATGAGCACTGTGGTTCCACTCATCCAGAAAGCTTACAAAAAGCAGTGGTTGAGCATGCTGCGGATGTGGGGATTGCCTTTGATGGTGATGCCGACCGTGTGATTATGGTCGATCGCAATGGTGAGCAAATCACAGGTGACCATATTCTGTATATTTTGGCGACCCAAGCCAGTAAAAAACCAGAGGGCATTGTCGGGACAGTCATGAGCAACATGGCACTGGAACTGGCGCTCAAGCAGGCAGACGTGCCATTTGTGCGTGCCAAAGTGGGTGACCGTTATGTATTGCAAGCCCTTGAAGAAAACCAGTGGATCACAGGCGGTGAGCCTTCAGGTCATATTCTGACTTTGGACAAGAGCACGACAGGCGATGCCATCATTGCGGCATTACAAGTCCTTACCGTGATGGTCGAGCAGAAAAAGGCACTGCATGAGTTGGTTGAGGATTTTAAATTGTTCCCGCAAGTGCTGGTGAATGTGCGTTTAGAACAGATGATCGACCCCTATGCCAACCCTGCGATGGTGGCTGAATTTGAAAAAGCTGAAGCTCAGCTGGCAGGTCGTGGCCGACTGTTGATTCGTAAGTCAGGCACTGAGCCTGTGATTCGGGTCATGGTTGAAGGTGATCAACTCGAAGAAGTGACTGCATTGGCGAATCATCTCGCAGATGTGGTTCGTACCCAAGCTGCTTAAGGAAGAATGCAATGAGCGATTTAATTAAAGATTTAAGTGAATTGCGTTTAAGTTACCAAAAAGGGGAGCTGCTCGAATCAGAAGTACAGCAACATCCGCATGAGCAATTCCTAAATTGGTTCAATATGGCATTAGAGGCGCGTTTACACGAGCCCTATGCCATGTATTTGGCAACGGCAAACCGTCAAGGGCGTCCGCATGTGCGTACGGTGCTGTTACGTGGCGCAACCGAAGCAGGCTATGACTTCTACACCAATTACGACAGCCAAAAAGGTCTAGATCTGGTTGAGAATCCATATGCAGAGCTGTTGTTCTACTGGCCTGAACTTGAGCGCCAAGTACGCGTTAGTGGTCGAGTGGAGAAAATTTCAGAAGACGAAGCCACCTCGTATTATCGCAAGCGTCCACGCGATAGTCAGATTGCGGCACATATCAGTACCCCGCAAAGCGGTGTGATTGCCAGTCGTGATGAGCTTCAGCAACGTTTCCAGAATTTGCAAGATCAGGTTGCGGAGCAAGCCGAATTGGATAAACCAGCGTTCTGGGGCGGCTACCGTTTGCAGCCAGATTATTATGAATTCTGGCAAGGACGTCCAAATCGTTTACATGACCGCCTGAGTTATGAAAAAATTGACGGTATATGGAAATTACAACGACTTATGCCGTAAATGACAAAAATACAGATTAAGCAACGACCTTATTTAACACGCCCTGAAGATTTTCAGGGCGTGCCAGCTTTTATTGCACAAATTTTGGCGCGCCGAGGCGTGCAATCCGAACAAGAACTTGAATTCAAACTCAAGCATTTATTGGCACCGAATTTAAAAGGGCTCACACAAGCCATTGCATTGCTGGATCAAGCCATTGATCAGCAGGAAAAAATAGTAATCGTTGGCGATTATGATGCCGATGGTGCCACCAGCACAGCCTTGATGATTTTGGCTTTGCGAGAGATGGGTGCAGAGGTGAATTATCTGGTGCCTGACCGATTTAAATATGGCTATGGTTTAACCCCAGCGATTGCAGATTTGGCTTTTGCCAAGTTTCAGTCGCAAGTGCTGGTCACGGTTGATAATGGCATTTCTAGCCATGCAGGCGTGGCGCATGCACAAGCGCTAGGTATGCAGGTGGTGATCACTGATCATCACTTGACCACCAAAGAAACACCTGCTGCGGAAGCCGTGGTGAATCCGAATCAATTGGGCTGCGAGTTTTCAAGTAAAGCTCTGGCGGGTGTAGGCGTTGCATTTTATCTACTGGCGAATTTAAGTAGTCACCGTGCGCAGCAAAGTAAATCCAGTGCCAAGATGGCGCAATATTTGGATTTGGTGGCGTTGGGCACCTATGCTGATGTTGCAGCACTGGACTATAACAACCGTATTCTGGTGGATGCCGGTTTGAAACGTATCCAGCAACAGCAGTGTCGTGTCGGAATTTCAGCTTTATTGGACATTGCAGGACGTGATGCAGCACAACTTAAAGCCCAAGATCTCGGTTTTGTCTTGGGTCCGCGGATCAATGCTGCGGGACGTATGGAAACCATGGATATTGGTATAGAGTGTCTTTTGGCGGAGGATTACAGTAGTGCTTATGCGTTGGCACAGCAGTTGAATCAACTGAATGTCGAACGTCGCCAAGTTGAAACTCAAATGAAACAGGATGCCCTAACCGCTTTGGCACAATTTAAGTTGGATGAGACGGAAACACCAGCGGCATTGATTTTATTTGAGCCGCATTGGCATCAAGGCGTGATTGGCATTGTGGCGGGGCGTTTGAAGGAGCAGTTTCATCGCCCTGCAATTGTGTTTGCCGCAGATGACGATGGTGAACATATCAAAGGTTCTGCCCGATCCATAGAGGGGATTCATATTCGCGATGCAATTGAAAGCGTCGCAGAACAATCTCCGCATTTGGTCAGTCATTTTGGCGGACATGCCGCTGCGGCAGGGTTGACCATCAAGAAACAGCATTTTGATGAATTTAAACAGCAATTTGTTCAGTTGATTCAAACGATGGATGAGGCTTTATTTCAAGCCACGTTATGGACCGATGGTGTGCTTCCGACTGAAGCATTGAATTTGGATACGGTACATTTGTTACAGCATTTAAGCCCGTGGGGACAAAAATTTCCTTCTCCTGTTTTTGAAGGGCAGTTTCAGGTATTGGATTATCGCTGGTTAAAGGAACTACACTTGAAACTGCGACTGGCCTTAGACAATGGTCAAGTGGTGGATGCCATCGCCTTTAATGCAGCAGATAAATTTAGCTTTGATCCGATGCAATCTTCTGTGCATTTGGTGTATGAGTTAGAGCAGAACAGTTTTAATGGTCAGGTCAGTTTGCAACTGAGAGTGTTGCATTTGCAATAATAAAAAAACCGCTGAATTCAGCGGTTTTTTTATGGTTATCGTTTGGGTCAATTAGAAGCGGTATTTCGCTGCTACACCAAACTTGTTGTAGTCATTGTTGCCGACTTCGCCAAAGCCAACACGACCTTCAAGGCTGACTTGCGGTGTAAAGAATTTACGTGCATTTACGCCAAATTCGTTTACATCGCTCAGGTCATTGCTGTAGTAGTCAGCACCGACACTGAAGCTCTTATCAATGAAGTAGTCCGCAGCAAGATTGTACTCATCGAGGTCACCAAAAGAAGCACCCGCTTCTAGGTTGATGTCTTTACCGTTGCTCAGTTGAGTGACATATTTAGCACGTACTGTTGGGTCTACACCATCATCATAGTCGTTGTCATAGCCTTTTAGACCAGCCGCCACCAAGAAACCTGGTGCAGGTAAGTAACCGACTTCAGCGCTGTAAAGCGTGGTATCAAGGTCACGACCATAACGGTGTTCTACATCTTGGCGACCAATGTTACCGCTCAAGTAGAAATCTGAGTTAGGTACGAAGAATTCAACGCCAGCACCGTAGTTATTCACTTCGTCATCGCCGACTTCGTTATAAGCATAGTGTGCATTGACATTGCTGGCACGGTCTAAGAACGCCGCTTCTGCTAAAGGTGCATTACGGGTTTGTACAGGGTTGAAGTAATAAGTGCCATCTACACCAAAAGAGCCGCTTGAGCTGCCGTTATCCGGATCGATTAGTCCAGCAGAAGCACCGATTTCTGCTTGGTATGCGTGTGCTGTTCCAGTCATTGCAACGACAGAGAATAGCGCTGAAGCAATTGCTAATTTTTTCATGGAAATGACCCCTCTGAAATTTGGCTAATAAATAAGTTAAATTTTTTGTTACACTTTTAGTCTAGGGGAAAACACAAAAGCGTCAACAGCTCGAAGGTTACGGAATTGTGTCGAGCGTAATATTGTGTAATTACGTTATTTTAAATATTTGATATATAAATAATTTAATAATTGTAGTGATTTATTAAAATTGTGGATTTTCTATGAATAGCATAGTTTTTGCTGTAGAAAACGACGAAATTGTAAGCATAAAATATCAAAAAGCATGCCTAAAAAGATCTTTTTAGTAGCAAATGTAAATTATGCTATCTGAGAAGTATCCTGTGGGATTTATGTGGAAGATTTACGCTTCATCACCAAAATCAACCGTACCAGCAAGGGTAAAGTTTGCAGTGAAGAAAGCGTGAGAGTGTAGTAAAAATGACGAGATCTTCCGCACCCCCATTCCTAAGCTGGTACGTCCATCCAAAGTGAAATGCAGATTTAAATCATCATCGGTCATCTAGCGGTGATGATCCATATTCACTCAAACTACATACCCCTTTTCCTTGAGGAATTGTCGTTAATCAATTGTTGAGACCAATTGGTCTGGGAATGCGAAATACTGATCCTCAAATTCCGCATCAGTGACATTGCCCTTAGGGTGAAAATCGAAAAATCTGGTTGTAATAGTCGTGAAATCCAGCAGCCCCGTCAATTCCTAATTACATGTGCAGGTTAAAAATCTCGATGTGCTCTGTGCTATAATTGAGGGCTATTTAAGCTAATAATTGATTTGAGAGTAGCTCCCGTGGAAATTAATCCTTATTTAAACCAATTAAAAGATTTAAACGACCGTGGTCAAACACTACGGGGGTATCTTTGACTACGATCTGAAAAAAGAACGTTTAGAAGAAGTTCTGCGTGAATTAGAAGATCCTGCGATTTGGAATGACCAAAGCCGCGCGCAGGCAATGGCCAAAGAAAAAGGCGAACTCGAAAACGTTTTAAATGTGTTGGATGGTTTAGCGACTCAACTTGAAGATGCACAGGCGATGCTAGATTTGGCCGTTGAAGCCGATGACGAAAGTCTATTGGCCGATGTGCAATCTGAATTGAGTTCTGCCGAAGAAGAACTGGCAAAACTTGAATTCCGCCGTATGTTCAGTAATCCAATGGACCCGAATCCATGTTATGTGGAAATTCAGGCAGGTTCAGGTGGTACGGAAGCACAAGACTGGGCATCCATGTTGTTGCGTATGTATATGCGCTGGATCGAACGTCACGGCTTTAAAGCTGAATTGATGGAAGAATCTGATGGTGATGTGGCAGGGATTAAATCGGCAACCATTCGCGTTGAAGGTGAATATGCCTATGGTTGGTTGCGTACCGAATCAGGTGTACATCGTTTAGTGCGTAAATCACCATT
Organism: Acinetobacter sp. NigerLNRRAM0016; assembly: GCF_054112845.1. Lineage (NCBI taxonomy): Bacteria > Pseudomonadati > Pseudomonadota > Gammaproteobacteria > Moraxellales > Moraxellaceae > Acinetobacter > Acinetobacter sp. NigerLNRRAM0016. The sequence goes on along the minus strand of NZ_JBSYVT010000025.1, from coordinate 8,372 downwards.
TGACTCGGGTAACCGTCGTCATACGTCTTTCTCTGCGGTGTTTGTCTCTCCAGAAGTTGATGACAATATTGAAATTGACATCAATCCATCGGATGTACGTACCGATACGTATCGTGCGTCGGGTGCAGGTGGTCAGCACATTAACAAAACTGACTCTGCGGTACGTTTAACCCATGCGCCGACAGGTATTGTGGTGGCATGTCAGAACCAGCGTTCGCAACACGCCAACCGTGACCATGCGTGGAAACAGTTACGTGCCAAGTTGTATGAATTGGAAATGAGCAAACGTAACGAAGCTGCGCAAGCACTAGAAGACTCCAAGTCGGATATTGGTTGGGGCAGTCAGATTCGTTCCTACGTTTTGGATGACTCACGTATTAAAGATTTACGTACCGGTGTTGAAAACTCGAATACGGGTGCAGTATTGGATGGTGATCTGGATAAATTTATTGAGGCGAGCTTAAAGCAAGGCTTATAAGTTAAGTATCATCAGTAACTTAGCCAAGTTTGATGCAGTTTTTTACAATATATCTAAAATATTCGATATAAAAATCGAAAAAATGCGATATATTAAAGAAAAGCTGAATCAAGCTTGTGCCTGATTGAACATGTCTGGACTATGGATATTGATTTAATTTTTAAAGCATTGGCGAATCCGACCCGCCGTCAAATTCTGGAATGGTTAAAACATCCTGAACAGTTTTTATCGGCTGAAGAATGCGGTGGCTTTCGACGTGGCGTATGTGCAGGGCACATCGAACGCTTGGGTAAAGTCTCGCAATCGACCATGTCGAATCATCTCTCGGTGCTCCAGCAGGCAGGTTTAATTCAAGTCGAAAAATACGGACAGTGGTCTTATTTTTCCCGTAACGAAGCCTTGATTCAGCAATATATCGATCATTTAAAACATTCACTTTAAGTTTGAGTGAATATTGAGGCGACTATGGCTGAGTTAAGCACCCCTTTGCGTTTGGGCGATTTAGAATTAAAAAACCGTGTCATCATGGCACCTTTAACCCGCAGCCGTGCGACCGTTGACCGCGTTCCAACGGCAATGATGGCAGAGTATTACGCACAGCGTGCCAGCAGTGGTTTAATTATTTCTGAAGCGACCGTCATTTCTGAAGAAGCCAATGGATATTTAAATACCCCTGGGCTGTTTAATGATGCGCAGGTTGAAGGCTGGAAACAGGTCACCCAAGCAGTACATGCCAATGATGGCTTAATTGTGGCGCAGTTGTGGCATGTGGGTCGTGTTTCACATCCCGATTTACTCAATGGTGAAACCCCAGTTTCGGCCAGTAATGTACAGCAAAAAGGCTATGTGAGCCTATTGCGTCCAAAACGTGAATATGTGGTGCCGCGCCCATTAGCAATCGCAGAAATTCAAAGCATTATTGAACAATATAAACAAGCGGCGATTCGTGCCAAAGTTGCAGGGTTTGATGGGGTTGAATTGCACGCAGCCAATGGTTATTTGATTGACCAGTTCCTGCAAAGTTCAACCAACTTACGTGATGACCAATATGGTGGCAGCGTAGAAAATCGTGCGCGCTTGTTATTAGAAGTGGTGGATGCACTGATTGAAGTGTGGGGTGCAGGACGTGTTGGTGTCCATTTGGCACCGCGCGGTGATGAGCATGATATGGGCGATGAGAATCCACGTGAAACCTTTGGTTATGCCCTCGAAGAATTAGGCAAACGCAAGATTGCTTTCTTCTTTACCCGAGAGTATTTGGCAGATGACAGCATTAGTGCCTATATGAAACAGCGTTCGGGTGGCGTGCCGTATATTGCCAACATGCGTTTAAGCCGTGAAGATGCCATTGATTTATTGGCGACAGGTCAGGCGGATGCTGTATCTTTCGGGAAAGCTTATATTGCCAATCCAGACTTGTACGAACGTTTAGTCCAAGATGCACCGTTGAATGAACTCAAGCTGGAAACCATGATTGGAACGGATGTGGCCGCGGGCTATATTGATTATCCAACCTTGGCTGAACTGGAAACCGCAGCGGTTTAAATTGCTTTTCCGCTAAATTCACGACAAGATAACAGCGCGATTTACCCAATGTGGTAAATTGCGCTGTTTTATTTTAAATCGTTTTTTTGGAGCACGTATTTGGCTACTCCTTTTTGGTATAACGCAGCACTCGCAATCATTAAACCGCTGTATCAATGGCGAATTAAAAAACGTGCGCAAGATGTCGTAGCTTATCAACAAGAATGTGTCGAGCGTTTTGGTCCATTTCAATCCCCTAAAAATTTAAACACCATTTGGTTTCATGCGGTTTCTGTCGGTGAAACCAATGCAGCACAACCGCTGATTGAGCATTATTTAAAACAAGGTCATCCTGTCTTGGTAACCAATACCACCAAAACAGGGCAGGCACGCGCCAAGTCATTATTTAATAAAGCCCCATATCAAGCCTTGTTTCAAGCGGTGTATTTACCTGCAGATCAAAAGGGGCTGGTGCAGGTGTTTTTCCAAAAATATCAACCGAAGATTTTGATATTAGTCGAAACCGAGTTATGGCCGAATTTGATCGATCAGGCACAGGCATTCAAGGTGCCCACCATTTTGGTCAATGCCCGCCTTTCGGCAAAATCGGCACAGGGTTATGCCAAAGTATCAGGTTTAACCCAAGCCATGCTCAAGGGGTTGAATCAGTTATTGGCACAGGATGCGGCAACTGCGGAGCGTTTTATCCAGCTCGGTGCGGCTCCGTCAGTGACGCAGGTGGTGGGCAGTATCAAGTTTGATATTCATGCCCCAGAGCAATTTGTGCAACAGGCCATACAGCTCAAACACAACTGGCAGTTGGCAGATCGGAAAATTATCACTATTGCCAGCACGCATGCGCCTGAAGAGCAAAAATTACTGAGCGCATTGCAGCCTTATTTACAGCAGCATCCTGAATTGCTGTGTATTGTGGTGCCACGTCATCCAGAGCGTTTTGATGAAGTTTATCAGATCGCACAAAATTTGAATTTACAAACCAGCAGACGTAGTCAGCAGCAACCTATACAAGCAGACACCCAAGTCTTTTTAGCCGACAGTATGGGTGAACTGTGGCTATGGTATGCCTTAAGTCAGGTTTGTTTTGTTGGTGGCTCATTGAATGAGCCGGGTGGCGGGCATAATATTTTAGAGCCGATTGCATTAAACGTGCCGACCATCTTGGGCAAAAACTATTTCAACTTTCAAACTATTGTTGATGAATTTATCCAAGCCGATGCCGTGAAAGTGGTTGAGAATGCTGAGCAGGCCGCAGTGGTACTGATGCAGTTACTGGACAATACGGAACAAGCGCAACAATTGAATCAAGCGGCGCAGCAGATTATGCAACTGAATAAAGGTTCCTTGGATAAGCATATTCAAGCCATTGATGGTTATTTATAAGTCCCTGAAATTTGAATGCGTTTGTCACAACCGCAAATATTGTGGATTCAGTTGATGCCTTTGTGTAGGTGATTCCTACTTTTCAGAGATGAAAAGTAGCAAAAATCTTTTGCGGTGCTGAAGGTACGTCCTGTACCTCAGCACCGCGGGCGACATCCCTGTCGCCCTCTGCAATGGCATGTGCTGATTGAGCCTTTACTGATTGGATTTGTTCTCTTTATTATGAATATCGTTCTCTTAGACCCACGCCAAACTGAATCCGATGTGTGGTCCATTACTTCTAGTCGCCAGCTTGAACATTTGCAGATTCACGTTAATGTACAGGTGGGAGATCGTTTAAAAGTCGGGATCAGAGCGGGAAAACGTTATGTAACGGAAGTTTTGGCCGTGAGTGAACGGGCCATCCAGCTAAGACCTATTCAGGAAGAAGCCGTTCCTGCCAAATTACCTGTAACGTTAATTGTGGCAATGCCGCGTCCTAAAGTTTTGCGCCGTTTAATCATGGACAGTGTGACCATGGGCGTGGAAAAAATTGTATTGCTACATAGTTATCGGGTCGATAAAAGCTATTGGCAAACGCCTTTTTTACAGCAAATTGATCAATACGTGACTTTGGGCTTGGAGCAGGCGGGCGATACCATTGCCCCGAACATTGAAATTTATAAACGCTTCAAACCCTTTGTAGAAGATGTACTGCCCACGTGGATTAGTCTTGAAAAGCCAGCTTATGTGGCGCATCCCTACGCTGAAATGGCTATGCCGCATGCCATAGAGCATGCTTGTACCTTACTGATTGGTCCAGAAGGGGGATTTATCCCTTATGAGGTTGATCTACTCGAAAAAAACGGCTGCCAAGCGGTGAGCTTAGGCAACCGAATTTTAAGAACGGAAACGGCAATTTCCTATGTCTTAGGACGTCTGTTTGCCTGAGTTTTCAGGCATCATGTAGGGTAAGTTCTGGTCACGATGCACTTTCACTTCCTGTACAGGATAAGGAATGTTAATGTCGTGCTCGTTAAAGGCCTGTTTCACCTCCGCCTGAATTTCACTGACTGATGCTGCAATATTGGTTTCAGTGGTATCAATCCACCAACGCACAGTCAGATTGACCGAGAAATCCGCTAAGGCAGTAACATTCACGGTGAACCCCGGTTGACTCAGCACATTACGATTTTTATCTAAAATTGCGTTAATTATGTTTTTAGCTTTCTGTTCGTCATCATCATAGCCAATGCCGACAATAAATTCACAACGACGACGTTGATAGGCGGTATTGACTGTGACTGGGCTGGTATAGACGGTGGCATTCGGAATTACGATGCGACGACCATCATAAGAACGTAAGAAAGTCGCACGAATTTGAATGTCTTCGACCGTACCTTCCATATTATTCACAATAATGTCATCGCCAATACGGAATGGTTCACCCAGTAAAATCAGGATGCCAGACAGCATATTCTGGAAAATGTCTTTGAAGGCAAAACCAATCGCCACCGAACCAATCCCTAAGGCACTCATCAGTTGTCCAGGGGTAAAGCCAGGAATGGCAATCACCATGGCGATCAGGAAACCAAAGAAAATAATGACGCTGGTGCCGACACGATTTAGGACCAAGACCAGATTTTGACGGGTATAAGAACGGTTTTCTAAAGTCCTACTAATGAAAAACTTAAAGACTTTGGACAGTAACCAGAAAATGACCAGAACAATCAGTGCGATACAGAAATAAGGCACGCGCTCCCAAAAACTGTCCATGATTTTATCGATGGTGGTATACGCATCATTATACTTTGAGGTATGCGCAATGACGGTTGCACCAGCCTCATGTATCATTTGTGAAGTGCCCTGAGCGACGTCACTCAGGTTATTTGTTTGTTCTGCCACAGGAGATCCGAAACGATTTAAATTTTCCGCTATTTTGCCTGAAAAGCAGCGGAAAGATAACTCAATGCAACCGAAGTTATACAGCTTAAACGTGATGATGAAGAAGCAGCTTAGAAATATTCAGTGCCTTTTTGAAGCACTTCTTGCGGTGTTTCCAGCTCGCCTGCGCCCATCATATAAGAAATGAGGCTGCCTGAAGCAATAAAACTGAGCACGAATAAAATAATCATCAACCATGCCAGAATCTTTTCCCACACAGGCGTTGCGCGTGGCGCACCATATTGATTCAAGCCCGTCGTACCTGATGCCAATAAAATATAGATGGCCATCAAGAAATTGATTAAGGGAATAAACAGTAACAGCAATAACCAACCTGATTTATTCAAATCATGCAGGCGGCGGATCACAATCACGAAACTGAAATAAAAATACAGCAGGAAAATGACCCAAAAGCCTAGTCCAGCCAAACTTAAAAAGGTTTGCAAGAGATTGCTTTCAAGAGAATAGGTACTGAAATTAAAAATCCCTAAAAATAGACTCAAAGCCAGTGTGGCAAAAAAGGTGATCAGATTGAGAAAGCCGCTCCATGCAATCAGGCTCAGTCGTCCAAAACGTCCTTGTGCAGACAAGGGATTATCATTTTGGGGTGCTACATTACGCGAGAAAAATGGGGAGGTTTGCGGAGTGCTCATACGCTGTTCCAGTGTGGATTCGGTAATGAAATGTTGCATTTTGCAAAAGCATGCATGCGGCAATTCAGGAAAATTATAAGATGATTTCAAACATGTAGACACTGATTCATCGAAAGTTTTTTAGAGGTCGGATTTCATCTTGTTGATTTAAGTTGTATAAATAATATACGACCAAAGCATGATTGTAGTGTCTAAAACATCGCCGTAATACTGCTTTAATGCAGCAATAAAAAATCAATAACGTGGCATGGCATCTCGAGATGAGATGAATAAGATCAAGGAAGTATGAATATGAAAGAAGTCTATCCTGTTCCAGAAGAATTTAAAAAAACTGCACGTACCAATGAAGCTGAATATTTTGAACGCTATCAAGAATCGATAGAGCATCCTGAAGCGTACTGGGCTGATCAGGCGCATAAACTGGAGTGGATTACGCCATTTACCCAAGTCAAAAATACCAGTTTTGATAAAGAAAATTTTAAAATTGAATGGTTTGCAGATGGTGAATTGAATGTCTGTGCTAACTGTTTGGACCGTCATTTAAAAGAGCATCCCTATAAGCCTGCGATTATTTGGGAGGGGGATCATCCTTCACGGCACAAAATTATTTCCTATGTGGAACTACACGATGAGGTTTGCCGTTTTGCCAATGTCTTGAAAAAAAATGGAGTCAAAAAAGGCGATCGTGTGGTGCTGTATATGCCTATGGTCTCTGAAGCCGCGATTTCGATGCTGGCTTGTGCGCGGATTGGCGCTGTGCATTGTGTGGTGTTTGGCGGCTTCTCCCCAGACTCCTTGGCCAGTCGTATTGAAGACAGTCAGGCCAAAGTGGTGATTACCGCAGACTCAGGGATGCGTGGTGGTAAACCGATTTTACTCAAAGCCAATGTCGATGCGGCTTTAACTTTACCGGGCACGGACTCGGTACAAAATGTGATTGTGGTGCATCGCACAGGTAATCCAATTGAAATGCAACCGCAGCGAGATTTGTGGTATCACATGGAAATTATGTCGGTGAATGACATATGCCCGCCTGAACCGATGAAAGCCGAAGATCCTTTATTTATTCTCTATACCTCGGGGTCCACAGGCAAACCGAAGGGTGTGCTGCATACCACAGGCGGTTATTTAACTTATGTGAATAGTACCTTTCGTGAAGTTTTTGATTTAAAACAAGATGATATTTTCTGGTGTACCGCCGATGTGGGCTGGATTACGGGACATTCCTACGTGATTTATGGACCACTTTCTAATGGCGCCACCACAGTGATGTTTGAGGGTGTGCCGCAATATCCAAGCTGGGCACGGACTGGACATATCGTCGATAAGCACAATGTCACCATTTTATATACTGCACCGACTGCCATTCGTTCCATGATGCGTGAAGGCGATGCTTTCGTGCGCGAGAGTGATCGTAGCAGTTTACGCTTGTTGGGCTCAGTGGGTGAACCCATTAACCCTGAGGCATGGAACTGGTATTACACCGTGGTTGGAGAAGGTCGTTGTCCGATTGTGGATACTTGGTGGCAGACGGAAACAGGCGGGATTCTTATTTCTCCTTTACCAGGTGCAACCGACTTAAAACCAGGCTCTGCGACGCGTCCCTTATTTGGCATTCAACCCGCTTTGGTTGATGCCGATGGTAAAGAACTGGAAGGCGAAGCTGAAGGTAATCTGATTATTAAGGATTCTTGGCCGGGGCAGATGCGCACCATTTGGGGTGATCCAGCCCGTTTTATTGAGGCCTATTTCTCGACTTATCCGGGCAGTTATTTTACAGGGGATGGAGCGCGACGAGACAAAGATGGCTATTACTGGATTACGGGTCGTGTGGATGATGTACTGAATGTCGCAGGGCATCGTTTAGGCACCGCTGAAATTGAAAGTGCCTTGGTGGCGCACGAAGCCGTAGCGGAAGCCGCTGTGGTGGGTATGCCGCATGAGATTAAAGGACAGGGCATTTGTACTTTTGTGACCTTACAAGCGGATGTTGCTGAATCTGAAGAACTCAGAGCTGAACTGGTGGCGTGGGTGCGTAAAGTCTTGGGGCCTGTCGCGACACCCGATGCCCTTTATTGGGCGCCAGCCTTGCCGAAAACTCGTTCGGGTAAAATCATGCGCCGTATTTTAAGAAAAATTGCGGCAAATGAACTGGATAGTTTGGGGGATACTTCTACTTTGGCCGATCCGCAGGTGGTCGATGTGCTGATTGCGAATGTTTATCCGCAAACGTAATCTGAAGTGGGGCTATAAATAAAATTTTATTTATAGCCCCAGACTATGAGGAGCAGTTAAATGACGGCTCCTCATTGATTTTGTAGGTAGAATAATAATTTAACGATTGGTTAAATATAATCATTCCTAAAATATTGAGACTATTGTGTAAATTTTAA